>CAVILL010000006.1:0-49863 GCA_963643635.1 Sphaerochaetaceae bacterium
AGCACAGATAACTTGTTTAAATCAAAAGAGTTAATGTAAAATTTCCGAGGCCACTGTATATATTAGATATATTATACCGTATAGAGTGGTTTTCAAAGGAATCCGGAAGCTGCGGGGCGAAGATAATCCCCGCTCCTGGGGGCGGGGAACAGTATGCTCTTTCAGATTCCGCTTGCGCCGTAGTTCGAAAGAACTCGCGCGGAGGGGTCGCTGACGTTGCAGCCGGGCCATGTTCTGTTCGGCATCCAGAAATCAGTGACCATTTCACTCTCTCCCGGGTAGTACTTCTCGAATAGCTCTCGGTAGAGAAGGCTCTCCTTCGTGAAGGGGACTGCGTGGGTGTATGCCGTCCTCTTCCTTTCGAATTCGGAGTCCGAGTACACGGCGTCGGCATATTTTCTGAGGTAGTCGACCATGCTGTGTCCGACGGCATCGGAGAATGCCGCCTTCTCGCGGTAGAGAATATCCTGCGGGAGATAGCCGCCTCCGTCGAAGGCCTTTCTCAGAAGATACTTTCCCTTGTTGTGTCTGTTCATCTTGAGTTCCGGATTGATTGACATTACGTATCTTACGAACTCGAGGTCGCCGAAGGGGACCCGGGCTTCGAGTGAGTTGGACGAAATGCACCTGTCGGCTCTGAGTACGTCGTACATGTGGATCTCCCTTATGCGCTTTTCGGCTTCCTTCTGGAAGGATATGGCATCGGGGGCGAAGTCGGTGTACTTGTAGCCGAAGAGCTCGTCCGAGATTTCACCCGTAAGTATCACCCTCAGGTCCGTGTTCCCGTGAATGTATTTACATACGAGGTACATTCCCATGGATGCCCTGATTGTCGTTATGTCGTAGGTGCCGAGAATCTCGATGACCTTTTCCAGAGACGACAGTACCTCGTCCTTCGTCATTATGACTTCGCTGTGGTCGGTATGGAGGAAGTCTGCAGTCTCGCGGGCGTACCTGAGGTCTATGGCATCTCCCTCCATTCCGATGGCGAAGGTTCTGATGGGAGAGGAAGAAGTGCGCTGAGCTATCGAACACACGAGGGAGGAGTCCAGTCCTCCCGAGAGGAGGAAGCCTGTCTTCGAATCGGAGACGAGTCTCTTTTCGACTCCCTTTATGAGGAGCTCTCTGATTTTCCTTTCCGCTGCCTCTTCGTCGTCGGTTGAGACTTCCCCTGTCTTCCATATTTCATCGTACGGGATGAATCTGCCGCCGAGGTAGTAATACCCCGGAGGGAAGGGGAGAATCTTCTCCACAAGCCCAGTCAGGTTCTTCGGTTCGGATGCGAAGACAATCGACCGGGATGCAGTATAGCCGTAGTAGAGCGGCCTTATTCCGATCGGGTCCCGTGCAGCGACAAGGGAATCTGTGACGCTGTCGTAGATGACGAGGGCGAATTCGGCATCGAGAAGGTGGAACATGCGCTCTCTGTATTCCCTCCAGAGGGGAAGGAGAATCTCGCAGTCGGAGGTGGATAAGAAGGTGTAGCCCTTCTTCTCAAGGTCCTTCTTCATCTTCTCGAAGCCGTAGATTTCGCCGTTGCAGATTATCCTGTCGTCTCCGAGAGCGAAGGGCTGCATACCGCTTTCCCCAATCCCCATGATCGAGAGACGGTGGAAGCCGAGTGTGTATCCCCTGTGGGATATTACCCGGGTCATATCGGGACCGCGGGAAATCGTGCGGTCGAAGTGCCGCATGAATTCCTCTCTTGTGAAGTCTCTGTCGCTGGCTGCCATTATCGAGCACATATCTCACCTCACAGAAAAGAGAAGGTCGCCGTATGCCGGTACGGGCCAGAACGAACGCTCGGTAACAGTCTCGGCTTCGTCTATGAGACTTCTGAGCTCCTCCATCTTCGGGATGATTTCGTCGCGGACGAAGAACGCCTTGTCCTTCTCGCTTTCCTTCGTCTTCTCCTCTGCTTCAAGCGTTCCGAGTCCGTCGGCAGCCTCCGATGCCTTCTTGAGAAGCACCGACAGACGCGATATCGTCTTCTTCTCGTAGGAGGTGTCGAGGCCGAACGAGGTCTTCTTCTCCAGAGCGGTGAGAAGCGAGGATGTGAATGAACTGACTGCCGGAAGGTAGTCACGGTAAGCCATGTCGACCATGGTGTTCGCCTCTATCATTACAGTCTTCGCATAGTTCTCGAGGGTTGCCTCGGTGCGGGATAGAATCTCCGTCTCGCTGAAGATATGCTTCCCCGTCAGAAGCTCCACGTTCTTCCTGTCCATCAGGTGCACCACGGCATCGGGAGTCGTGCGGTAGTTTCCGAGTCCTCTTCTTTCCGCTTCCTTTACCCATGCTTCCTCGTAGCCGTTGCCGTTGAATATGATTCTCCTGTGGCTCTTTATGGTTTCGCGGATGAGTGTATGTACGTCCTTTTCGAAATCATCGCTCTTCTCGAGACTGTCTGCAAAGCCGTCGAGTACCTCTGCAACTGCGCTGTTGAGGTAGGTGTTGACGTCGCTGATGGATGATGACGAACCGAGCATACGGAACTCGAACTTGTTTCCAGTGAATGCGAAGGGACTCGTGCGGTTACGGTCGGTTGTGTCGCGGAGGAACTTCGGCAGTACGGCCGCACCGAGCTTCATCGTCTTCTTCTCCGTTCCGGAGTAGAGCTCCCCGTTCTCGATGGATTCGATTATTCCCTCGAGTTCGTCACCGAGGAATACCGAGACTATTGCGGGAGGAGCCTCGTTCGCCCCGAGTCTGTGGTCGTTTGAAGCCGAGGCGACGCTTATTCTCAGAAGGTCCTGGTATTCGTCGACAGCCTTGATTACGGCTGTAAGGAAGAGAAGGAACTGTGCATTCTCGTACGGTGTCTCACCCGGAGAAAGGAGGTTGATTCCGTTATCTGTCTGAAGCGACCAGTTGTTGTGCTTCCCCGATCCGTTGACACCGTTGAACGGTTTCTCGTGTAAAAGACATACGAGGCCGTGTCTGTCCGCAACCTTCTGCATGAGCTCCATCGTGAGCTGGTTGTGGTCTGCCGCGATGTTCGTCGTCGTATATATCGGGGCCATCTCGTGCTGGGACGGAGCCACCTCGTTGTGCTCGGTCTTTGCCAGTATTCCGTGCTTCCACAGTTCCTCGTTGAGGTCCTCCATGAACTCCATCACCCTCGGCTTGATCGAGCCGAAGTAGTGGTCGTCCATCTCCTGTCCCTTCGGGGACGGGGCGCCGTAGAGCGTGCGGCCCGTGGAGATCAGATCGCGTCTTCTGAGATAGAGCGATTTGTCAATGAGAAAGTATTCCTGCTCGGGGCCCACACTTGTCCTTACCGATTTCACCTCTCTGTTGCCGAAGAGCCTGAGAATCCTCACCGATGAGGCGCTTATGGCCTCCATGCTCCGCAGGAGCGGCGTCTTCTTGTCGAGTGCCTCGCCCCTGTAGGAGCAGAAGGCCGTCGGAATGCAGAGCGTACGGTCCTTTATGAAGGCGGGGGAGGTCGGATCCCAGGCAGTGTAGCCTCTGGCCTCGAAGGTGGCCCTGAGGCCGCCCGACGGGAAGGATGATGCGTCGGGTTCTCCCTTGATGAGTTCTCTTCCCGAGAACTCCATCATGACGCCGCCGTCGGGGGACGGGGTGATGAACGAGTCATGCTTCTCCGCCGTGAAGCCGGTGAGAGGCTGGAACCAGTGTGTGAAGTGTGTGGCGCCGTTCTTCGTCGCCCAGTTCTTCATGGCTTCGGCTACTGCGTTCGCCGTTTCGATTTCGAGGTCCTTCCCGTCATCGATTGTCGCTCTGAGGGCGGAGTAGACCTTTGCGCTGAGTACTTTCTTCATCGTCCTGTCGTCGAAGACAAGCGATCCGAACAGTTCTGGAACATCAAGCATGTTGTGCCTCCCGGGTTAAAAAAAAGAGGCAGTGGTGTCCTGTAAGACGCCATTGCCTTTAATTGACGGGAAGCATAGCCGCCTTTTTCGGTCAATGTCAATAAAGAAAACCGGAAATTTGACGGGTTTTGAGTATGTTTTCAATGTAACCTGTTACTGTGACGGAAATTGTCCGGATGAAAAAATTATATTCGAAAAGAAGCGCAATTATGGACCAGTGTGAGGTTTTTGAGGAAAATGTAAATCATGAAATACACGAAGGAAGAATGTCTTGAGTTCATAAGAGAGGAGAAGATAGAGTTCATCCTCCTCTCGTTTGTCGATATAAGAGGAAGAATGAGGACCACCACGATAATGCCGGGTGAGGCCGGAAGGGCCTTCAGCACGGGGATATCCATCGACGGCTCCGCGATAGAGGGGTACGAGACCGACGGGGTGCACTCCGATCTCTTTCTTCACCCCGACCCCGACACGCTCTCCCTTCTTCCCTGGCGTCCCGACCAGGGAAAGGCCGTGAGGTTCTTCTCCTACGTGACCTTTCCCGACGGTACTCCCGTGAGTTCGGATTCGAGGTGGATTCTCTCCTCCGCTGTAGGAAAAGCCGCCCAGAAGGGACTCTCGTTCTACTTCGGAACGGAATACGAATTCTATCTCTTTCCTCTCAACGATGACGGAACGCATTCCTCCGAGCCCGTCGACAGCGAGGGCTACATGGCCTCCGCTCCTCTCGACAGAGGGGAAGGTGTCAGACGCGAGATATGCCTCGCTCTCGAGGAGCTTTCACTCCATCCTGAAGCATCCCACCACGAGGAGGGACCGGGGCAGAACGAAATCGACTTCTGCTATTCTCCCTCCCTTGAGGCAGCGGACAACGGCATGACTTTCTGTCAGATCGTCCGGACAGTGTCGGAGAGAAGCGGACTCTATGCCGACTTCTCTCCAAAGCCCATTCCCGATAAGCCGGGAAACGGACTCCACATCAACATCTCCGTAAGGGGCGGGGAGGGTAATGAACTGGAGTACATCACCGCGGGCATAATGAAGTACATAAGAGAGATGACGCTGATTCTCAATCCCGGTGAGGATTCCTACAGAAGACTGGGGTCCTTCAAGGCACCGTCTGCGGTTTCGTATTCCTATGGAAACCGTTCTCAGCTCATCCGCATTCCCGCGGCGGAAGGGGAGTATGTGAGAGCGGAGCTCAGAAGCCCCGATGCGGGATGCAATCTCTACATAGCGCTTGCGCTTCTCATCTACGCTTCCCTCGAAGGAATCGGGAACCGGCTTACGCTCCCGAGTGCAGATGACGGTGTTCCCTCGACGTGCGAGGTGCTTCCGCACTCACTCGCGGAAGCTGAGAAGGTCGCCCGGGACGGGGATTTCCTCAGGAGATACCTTCCTCCCGAAGTCCTCAGATACTTCATCCGGGAAGAGAGAAGATGAAGGAGAGGTTCTACTCCGTTCTGGTGGTGAATTCATCGCCCGCTCTTTCCCCCGAGATTCCACGTCTCTTTCCCGAGACCGGATTCTATCCCGTGAAGAGCGTCACAAGCGGAGTTCTCGCACGGAGGACCGGACTCTTCCGGACCTTCGACATCGTCCTCATCAACGCACCTCTCGTCGACGAGAACGGGATTTCCCTCGCCCTCGACATGGCGAAGAACACGCTTTCGTCCGTGCTCTATCTCTCTCCGCCGTCTCTCTACGGAGCTGTATCTGAAGGCTTGAAGGGAAGCGGCGTATATGTCCTGAAGAAGCCCTTTTCCCTTTCCCTTCTCGAGACCTCGGTATCCTTCATGTGCGCGACTTCCGACAGAATAGCCCGGGTCGAGGAGAGACGGATGAAGACCGAGGAGAAGATGGAGGAGATAAAGCTCGTGTCGAGAGCCAAGCTTGTCGTGATGGAAGACATGCATATGGGAGAGGAGGAGGCGCAGAAGTACATCCTCTCACGTGCCATGGACAGGTGCATATCGAAGAAGGAGGCGGCGGCGGACATAATCAACGCGCACCGTCCGCTCTGACGATAACTTCCGTCTGTGACGGGAAATGCTGAGCGGAGCTTTCTTTCCTCCGCCCCCGGACACCGCGGTTCTGTCCGCCTTGCTGGAATATCGCTGCAATTCCCGCCCCGACATGTTCTCATTCGATTGACTAATTCCGGCCGTTCCGGATAATATGACACTACCTCTTTATCCGAAGTTTTCGGATCAAATTTATATGTCCACAAGGAGGAATTCATGATTTCTAATTATGAGTTCACGGTTATCTTCGATTCAAATGAAGATAAGACAAAGGAAGGACTCGAACTCTTGGAGTCCAACTTCGCCAAGTACGGTGTCGAAGTCACAAAGAAGGAAGATATGGGAGTCAGGACTCTCGCTTACCTCATCAACAAGCAGGAAAAGGGCCGCTATTTCTACTATGAAATCAAGGCTGACGGTTCATGTATAAAGCCGATCAGCAGAGCGCTCGAACTTTCCTACAACGTTCTCAAGTATTTGTTCATCAATCCTGAAAAGATCTGAGGAGAATTATGGCAGCAGATATCAACAGCGTCACACTGACGGGCAGATTGACCAGAGATTCGGAACTGAAGTACATGCAGTCCGGTAACGCACAGGTGCGTTTCAGCATCGCTGTCGGCAGATCAAAGAGGAATGCCGACGGGTCGTGGGGTACCGAGACATCGTATTTCGACTGCGTCTATTACGGAAAACCGGCCGAGGGTGTCAACTCATTCCTGCAGAAGGGCAGACAGGTTGCATTGACCGGAGAGCTCCGACAGGACAGATGGGAAGGCCAGGACGGTCAGGCACGTACGAAAGTTGAGATCTATGTCAGTTCGCTTCTGCTTCTCTCTCCTCCCAAGGGTGCCGGAGATACGGCGGTTGCCGACCAGATCATCTCCCAGACAAGAGGAAACGGTTACGGCCAGAACAACGGCGGCTACCAGAATTCCTACCAGCAGGGTGCGGGCGGCGGCTACAGCCAGAACAACGGCGGCAGCTACGGCGGCGGAAGTTACAGCAGCAACAACCAGGGTTATTCTAAAGCTCCGGCTCAGCCGAGACCGAGTGTCTCCGGAGGACCGGAAGATTTCCAGGACGATGATATTCCGTTCTGATTATTAGGAGTTAAAAAATGAAAGACGATAAAGATTTCGCAGAAATGGACAAGGGTGGTTTCAACAAGGACAGAAAGCTCGGCGGAAGAAAGACAGGCTTCAAGAAGAAGGTCTGCAAGTTCTGCCAGGGCGGAGCAGCAGCTGACTACAAGAATCCCGAGGCTCTCAAGAGATACATCACTGAGAGAGGCAAGATTCTTCCTGCACGCATCACAGGTACCTGTGCAAAGCACCAGAGAGCTCTCAACAGGGAAATCAAGAGAGCAAGAACTCTCGCTTATCTCCCGTTCGAGAAGCAGTGAGCATGATGGAAGAGGAATATCGCGGGGAGGGATTTCCACTGAGGGATGCTCTTGTCACGGCGCTTGTATCGTTCGTGATGAGTCTCTCGAGTTTCTTTTCTCTCTTAACGGCACTTCCTCTTCTGGGTTTTTCGGCTAGGCACAGCCGGAGGAATACGCTCCTGGTCTTTCTTGTAGACTGTGTCATCTTCACCGCACACTCGATGTATGTGATGAAGGGGAGTGCGTACTATCCTCTGATGGTGCTTATGGATCTGTATATACCCCTGTCGCTGTCAGCGGCTGGAATGATATGGACCGTGACGAAGGGAAGAAAGGCGGATGTGAGGCTGGTTCTGGCTTCTGTTCCGGCATTCCTTATCATTCTCTTCATCGCAGTTGTCTTCTGTACGGATGGGGCGCTCTTTGAAGCTGTGTACAACGGCTACAGGGATGCGTTTGTGCCCGTGATAGAGGAGCTTTTCGACTCCCTCGGAGTAAGTGTGGACACGGAGATGTTCTTTCTTGTCCTCATAACCGCCGCAGCAGTCGTGATGCTTCCTCTGGTTACAGGCGCAGGCTGTGCATCATTCTTCATTCATGAAAGCGTGATGCATTCAAGAGAAGGCGGCTGGAACGGGAAACTTGAAGGAATGGAGTTCTCGCAGAATCTGATATGGCTTCTGATAGTCTCCCTCTTCATCTTTCTCCTTTCGCGCTTTGTTTCCGTACCGGATGTCGTCTTCATACTCAGCATGAGTGTGCTGACGTCACTTCTCATAATCTACGGGGCGGAGGGCTACACTGTTCTCCTCTCCTGGATAAGAAGAGGCATCCCGACATTCAGAAGCACGACGCTCTTCGTGCTTCTTGTCGTAACGGGTCTGTTCATTCCGGGGTTGAATCTATTTGTTCTCATTGTGGTACCGGTTCTCGGTATACTTGAGAATTTCTTCGATTTGAAGAAAAGGAAAGAAAGATGAAGATTATTCTTAACCAGGATGTCATCCACGTAGGTGAGGAAGGCGACGTCGTAACAGTAAAGGACGGTTACGCAAGAAACTACCTCCTGCCCACAGGTGCAGCAGTCATCTACAACAAGGCCAATGCAGCTGTCTTCAGACAGAAGGCTGACCAGATCGAGAAGAGAAAGGCAGAGAAGAGAGAGGCAAGTGCTTCCCTCAAGGAAAGACTCGACAAGGTTTCCCTTACTCTTACTGTTCCGGCAGGCGAGAGCGGAAAGCTCTTCGGCTCCGTCACTGCTCTCATGGTCCAGGAAGCTCTCCAGAAGGAAGGCTTCGAGATCGAGAAGAAGAAGCTCGATGTTCCGACTCACGCTATCAAGATGACCGGCACATATTCCATCACAGCTCATCTCTACGAGAACGACAAGTCCGTCATCTCCCTTACCGTCCTCAGCGAAGCTGAAGTCAAGGCTGCTGCAAAGAAGGCTGCCGAGGAAGCTGCAAAGGCTGCTAAGGAAGCAGAGGAAGCTGCAAAGGCTCAGGCTGAGGCAGAGGCAGCAGCAGAAGCCGAGGCACCCGCTGCTGAAGCTACAGCTGAAGAGAACTGAGAAAGGTATTGATTTATGGCAGAGTCCCGGGATAATGAAGTAATGAGCATCCGCTCGCTTCCGCATGATGATAATGCTGAGAAGCTCATTCTCGGGACTTTACTTGTCAATTCCGACAAGTGGGGGATGGTATCTGAACTCCTGAAGGAGTCCGACTTCTATTCTCCCACCAACCGTGAGATCTTCCGTGCCCTGTCCGACATGGTCAACGACCAGGGGAAGCAGACCTTCGACGGCGTCGTCCTCGTGAACTACGCCCGCACGAAGAACATTCTCGAGCGCTGCGGCGGTACGGGATACATCTCATCACTTACATCTCTTCCCTTCATTGTCGCGAATCTCGGCGAATACTGCGCGATTGTCAAGGAAGCATCGAAGAGGAGAATTCTCTACGATGTTTCGAATACCCTCCAGGAAGCTGTATTCAATCCCGCCAGCGACATAAGGGAGGCACTCGAGAACGGCTCGAGGACGCTTGCCGACTCCCTTCTCGAGAACTACAACCAGAAAGCCTCCGAATTCAGCCTCGGCAAGGTACTCAAGGAAAGGTTCAGGGAACTTGCTCTTGCCCGTGACGGCAAACTCGAGAACACCCGTCTCGCCACCGGATTCGAGGTTCTCGACCGCTATACCAACGGCGGCTTCGACAAAGAGGAATACATAATCATTGCAGCCCGTCCGAGTATAGGAAAGACGGCTTTTGCGCTGAGCATGATGCACAACATGATCATGGCAGGCCACACGATTGCCTTCTTCTCCCTCGAAATGCCTGCGTCAAGCATAGCAAACCGTTTCTTCTCAATCGACAGCAAGCTCGAACTCTCGAAAATCATCAAGATGAAATTCTTCGATGACGAGTTCGATCAGATAAAGCTTTCTCTTGCAAATCTCTACCAGAGCAAGAACAGGATGTACATAATAGATGTACCGAACATCAACCTCACCGAACTCAGGACGAAGGCGAGAATGCTCAAGAAGGAGTGCGGAATAGAGTGCATAGTCATCGACTACATCGGCCTCATTTCTCCTCCGTCGAACATGGTTAACAGCAAGAAGTTCGAGCAGGTGAGCTACATCTCGCTTGCTCTCAAGCAGCTCGCGCGTGAGCTGAAGGTTCCCGTTGTCGTACTCTGCCAGGTCGGACGAGAGAGCGAGGAGCAGGAGCCTATTCTCTCCAACCTCAGAGACTCCGGCTCGATCGAGCAGGATGCCGACATCGTCTGCTTCCTTCACAGGAAGAAGACACTCAGCGAGGAAGAGAAGGAGAAGAACCTCAAGGACAGCAAGGGACGAGCATCAATCCAGGTCACGAAGATGATTGTCGCAAAGAACCGTAACGGTGAGACTGGATACTTCAAGATCGGCTACAACGGTCCCCTTACATACTATGCGGACGTTTCCCAGGAAAGCACCTTCATCGACTACGAGCCCAAGGATATGGGCAAGAAGAGAAGCAGCAGCTGACTTCCTCTTCATTATTACGTCAGTTCAATCATTGTCATCTGCATTTTCCGGTTCCGTATCCGGAGATGTGTATGTGTTTCCTTCCGCCGCTAGAAAAGAGACGAAAGGAAGGAGAATGCGTTCATCATTATGACGATTCCCCAGGCAAGAGCGAGGCCCGTGATGTGGAGTATGAGATAGGCCCGTGGCCTCAGAGGGCGCCGGTACAGGATTTCTGCCAGACATATCAGCATCTGTCCGCCGTCGAAGGTGGGGATCGGAATCATGTTGCCGACAGCTATCGAAACAGAGACAATCGCGAGGAGATAGAAGACAGTCCTTATTCCGCTTGAGGAACTCGTGCGGAACGCAAGGACAGATATTCTGCCCATGTTGGCTGCGCTGCTGACGGGTCCTGAAATCTCCTCGAGTGCGGCGGAAAGCTGAAGAGTCATGAGCTTTGTTATCGCAAGGGCGGTGCGTCTGAGAAAAGTAGTCGTCCGTGTCCAGGCCGAAGAGAAGGGATTCGACGAGTCACGTGACACACGGATGTCACTCCTGAAGGCGAATGGGAATGACGGGGAGGTGAGGGTGACTGAATATACTGTCCCGTCCTCTCTCATCAGCGTCAGGACGTAGTTCCCGCTCTCCATCTCCAGTAGATCCTTGTCGTATTCAATTGCCTTTCCGTTGCACTCTGTGATTCTGTCTCCGACAGCTATCTCCTCGTTCTCGCTTCTTCCGATTACCGGTTCTACGAGGTTTGTAAGTCCGTAGGTCCAGCTTCCGTTTACGAGAACCGGAGTGATGGTGACTTCCTTTTCCCCGCCGTCCCGGAGAACCGTGAGGACTACGTCCTTCCCGTCACGGGACGAGAGGTAGGTCGAAAGATCCTCGAAGTCGGCAACTGTTCTGCCGTCTGCCTTCAGAACCGTATCTCCCTTTCTGACGCTCTCCTGTGTGATGCTGACGCTGAAGAGACCCCGGTATTCGGTTATCGGAGTGATGACAGCCCTGTTCGATACTCTCTCCACCGGAATGAGAGCTACGATGAAGAAGAGAAGGAAGGCGAGTATCACATTCATGAGCGGACCCGAGAGGTATATGAAGAGTTTCTTCAGGGGGTGAATGGCAAAGAGAGAGCCTTCCTCTGCGTAGTGTATCTTCTTCTCGTTGTTGGCAAGGGCAACGGAGAGGTCTTCCGAGCCTCCGAGCCTGCAGTAACCGCCGAAGGGGATGAGCGATATTCTGAACTCAGTATTCTTTCCCATATGTGAGAACACGGGGCGTCCGAAGCCGAAGGAGAGAATCTCAACGCTTACATGACACATTTTTGCAGCTGTGTAGTGCCCGAGCTCGTGTATGTATATCACAATTCCCGTTCCGAGGAGACCGAAGATGAGGTACAGAAGAGAGAGAACGAGGGCCTTCATCTGCGCCATGACTTTTCCCTGATGATTCTTTCCGCCTCGGCTCTCGTCTTCCTGTCGAGTTCATACACTTCGTCATAGCAGGACGGTTCTCCAGATACGAGAGAAGGGGAGTCGAGTGAGAGCGAGACGACGCGCTCGATGTCCGTGAAGCCTATTTCTCCTCTGATGAATGCCCCGACGGCAATCTCGTCTGATGCGTTGTAGATGACACTCCCTCTGTAGCCCATCCCAAGTGCCCTGTAGGCATCCCTTAAAAGAGGGAAACGGTCTGTATCGGGTTTCTCGAAGGTAAGCGTGAGAGACGTGAAATCGAGAGGACGCACCATCGCTGATATGTCCATTCTTCCTTCCGCTATCGCCCCCATGATGGGAAGCGTCATGTCGGGAGGCGACATCTGGGCGTAGACAGCACCCTCGGGTGTACGGATGAGGGAGTGGACGACGCTCTGCCTGTGTACGGTAACTTCAATATCTTCGGGCCTGAAACCGAAGAGGTACGAGGCCTCTATCACCTCGAGTCCCTTGTTCGCAAGAGTCGCACTGTCGACTGTGATCTTCTCTCCCATCTTCCACGTCGGATGCTTCAGCGCATCTTCGAGTGTAACGTCCTCGAGATTCTCTCTGTCGACGAAGGGACCGCCCGATGCCGTTATGACAAGAGAGGAGGCCTTCTTCATCCTGAGGAGATTGTAGATTGCGCTGTGCTCGCTGTCGACGGGGATTATCCTAGAGTTGTTCTCCTCTGCCAGGCGGAAGATGAACGATGCTCCCGCGACGACGCTCTCCTTGTTCGAGAGTGCAAGGTCGATTCCCTTCTCGAGAACGCATTTTGTGGCATAGAGTCCGTCGAAGCCCGCTATTGCGTTAAGGACGATGTCGGGCTTTGTCTCGTCGAGAAACGACGGGAGTCCGGAGGACGAAATATTCTCCCCTGTCAGAAGTGAAGGGGAGGAGAATTCCTTCGAGAGGGCAGCAAGTTTTTCTCTGTTCTTTCCTGCTGTGAGTCCCGTGACGGTGATATCGAGTCTGTTGTTCCTCAGAGCGTTCAGGCACGTTGTTCCGATGCTTCCGGTTGCCCCGAGAATTACGAGTCTTGTCATAGAACTATGAATTCGACGCCGACGACGAAAATCGGGAGTGCAATGCTGATGGAGTCGATGCAGTCGAGCATTCCACCGCGTCCGGGGACGATTACGCCTGCGTCCTTGACGCCAGCAGAGCGCTTGAGCATGCTCTCGAAGAGGTCTCCCGCCGTTCCGAATACGCCCGTGAAGAAGAAGAGAAGTCCCGCTTCGAGGGGAGTGAAGGGAAGAAGACCGGGATTGATGAGCAGCACGACAGCTCCGACGATTCCGACGAGTACCGTTCCTCCGATGAACCCGGCGATGCTCTTGTTCGGGGAGCACTTCACGATTCCCTTGTTGTTCTTTCCGAATGCCATGCCGCAGAAGTACGCAAGACTGTCCGAGCCGAATACCACGCAGAGGAATGTGAAGATCATCGCCGTAGGGGATGGAAGATAGCAGAGCTTTATTCCATAGCACATGAAGAGACCGGGATAGGCTATGTTCATGAGAACAGCGGCAGTTCGCTCGATCGACTTATGAAAATCGTCCTTTGCTCCGGTGAGGGTCTCATAGAGAAATGAAATTCCGACGAATGCGGCCAGACAGAACTGTGTAAGCTCAATCTCGGGAAAGCATAGTACGTTCACGAGCTCGACTACAGGGAAAAGCATCCCGAGGTACGCCGTAGGAGGAGTCTTCATCTTCTTCTTTATGATGTTGTTCTTCAGCTCCCAGCATCCCACGGCACTTACAGCCGCGACGATGACGCAGAAGATGAGATGATGATTTCCGGGAAAGAAGTATATCGAACAGAAAAGGAAGGGGCATGCAACTGCCGCCATCAGAAGTCTAGTCTTCAAGGAACCGTTATTTGCCATTCTGAATATCTCCGAACTTTCGTACACGGGTATTATATACATCTACGATTCTCTTGACCATACTTTCGTCCCAGTCGGGCCAGAGTTCATCGAAAAATGCGAATTCGGAGTAGTTTGACTGATAGAGCATGAAGCCGCTGAGACGTTCTTCTCCCGCCGAGCGGACTATCATGTCGGGGTCGGGAATCGAGGGGTTGTCGAGGTAGGAGAGGAGTGTGTCGCCTTTGAATTCGGTGACTCCGTCCCTGACTGCCCTGTTGACGGCACGCGCAATCTCGTCGCGTCCCCCGTAGTTTATCGCAAGCTGGACCGTGAGGGCCGTGTTGTTCTTCGTCTCCTCGATTGCCCTGTCCAGTCCCGAGAGGGCATCGGAGGGGATTCCGCTTCTGTCTCCCAGGAGTACGACACGGATGTTGAGCTTGTTGAACTTCGGAATGTTCAATACCGTCTGCTTTGCCAGAAGTCCCATCAGAAACCCGACTTCCTCCTTCGGTCTCTTCCAGTTCTCGGTCGAGAAACAGTAGAGAGTGAGGTATCTGATACCTTCATTGATGCATCCCCTTGCGACTCTTTCGGCAGCTCTCGCGCCTTCCTCGTGGCCCTTGATTCTCTTGAGGCCTCTCTTCTCGGCCCAGCGGCCGTTTCCGTCCATTATCGCTGCGAGATGAACCAGTTCCTTCATTTAAGACTCCTTATAAACAGAGAAATACTCCGCTTGAACGAAAGAAAAAGAGACACAGCGGAGGCTGATGTCTCTTCTTCCGTAACAGAAGGGCATGAGAGAATCCCATACCCTTCAATTCAGATTTCCATTATTTCCTTTTCCTTGGCTTCGGCAATCCTGTTGATTTCCGCAATCGAGGAATCGGTGAGCTTCTGGATCTTCGTCTCTCCTTCCTTCTGCTGGTCTTCGCTGATTGCTGCAGCCTTCTGCATCTTCTTCAGCTCTTCCATTGCATCACGGCGGATGTTCCTTACTGCGACTCTGGCGCCTTCAGCGGAGGACTTTGCAACCTTTGCAAGCTCCTTTCTCCTGTCGGCTGTGAGTGCGGGGAAGTTGATTCTGATCAGCTTGCCGTCGTTGTTCGGGTTGAGACCGAGCTCGCTCTTGAGAATGGCCTTCTCGATCTGGGGAAGTACGGACTTGTCCCAGGGCTGGATGACGACCATTCTTGCTTCGGGAACAGAGACCGATGCAACCTGACTGAGGGGAGTCTCTGCGCCGTAGTAGTCGACCTTGATCTTGTCGAAGAGTGCGGCGGATGCCCTGCCTGTGCGGAGCTGTGCATAGTCAGCCTGGAGGCTGGCTACGCTCTTCTTCATCTTGTTTTCAGTGTTGCTGATGACTGTCTGCATCTTATCTCCTTATTTGAGACCTGCCTGGAAAACAGAGTAGGAGACGACTTCAAGCTTTGCGCCTGCTGCCTTTCCGCAGTCAGCGAGAGCCTGTGCGACGCTCTTGGAGTCATCCTTGACGAATGCCTGGTCGAGGAAGCAGATCTCCTTGTAGAGCTTGCTGAGCTTTCCTCTGACGATGCCTTCCTTGACCTTGTCGGGCTTGGAGGCAAGCTTCTCGTCCTGTGCAACCTGTGCTCTGAAGATCGAGAGCTGCTCCTCCTCGTATGTCTTCTCGACAACCTTGTCGGAAAGGTACTGGGGCTTGTAGGCAGCGCAGTGGAGTGCGAGGTCGTGAGCAAACTCCCTGACCTCTTCCTTCTCGAATGCAGCCTTGTCGTCGGATGTGAGGATTACAGATACTGCAACGGCACCGTCACCGTGGATGTATGTAGCTGCATATCCGTTCTCGGGGATGTCACAGACCTTGAGAGAAACAAGGTTCATGTTCTCCTTGATGATTGCGATGAGACCGTCGACCATGCTCTTGAGCTCGTCGTTGGGCTCTGTGTATCCCTTAGCGAGAACAACATCACAGATATCCTCGCCGAGTTTAGCGAAGTCCGCGTTCTTTGCAACGAAGTCCGTCTCGCAGGAGAGGGAAAGCATTACGACCTTCTTTCCGTTTTCCTTGACGAAGACTCTTCCGTTCTCTGTTGCCCTGTCCTGTCTCTTTGCGACAGCTGCGAGTCCCATTTCCTTGAGAATCTTCTCGGCACCTGCGAAGTCGCCGTCAGCCTGTGTGAGGGCCTTCTTGCAGTCCATCATTCCGGCACCTGTGAGGTCGCGGAGTTTCTTTACATCTGAAGCTGAAATATTAGCCATAGTATAATCTCCTCTAATGAGTGTCTTTAATTATTTGTTGAAGTATTCCTCTTCGTCCTCAGCACCTGCTTCTTCCTCTTTCTTCTCTTCGGAAGGAACGTAGTTGGAATAGTCCTCGATTACCTCGTCCTTAGCTTCTGCTGCTCCGTTTGCTGCTTCGAGAGCATCTTCCTCGTCGTCGAGGGATTCGATGATCTGGATGCCTGCTTCGCTGTCGGCGTCGATGACTGCGTTGGCGATGATTTCAACGAAAAGGGAGATGGCACGGATTGCGTCATCGTTTCCCGGGATGGGGTAGGTGATGTCTGTCGGGTCGCAGTTCGTATCTACAACGGCGATGACGGGGATTCCGAGTCTCTTAGCCTCTGCAACTGCAAGAGCTTCCTTCTTCGTGTCGATGACGAAGAGAGCGCCGGGGAGTTCCTTCATGTCCTTGATACCGCCGAGGTTCTTCTCGAGCTTTGCCTTCTCCTTCGTGAGGAGAGCGACTTCCTTCTTCGTCATGGAGTCGAATGTGCCGTCAGCTTCCTGTCTCTCGATCTTCTTGAGCTTTGCAATGGACTTCTTGATTGTGGAGAAGTTCGTGAGCATACCGCCGAGCCAGCGGTTTGATACGTAGGGCATGCCGCATCTCTTGGCTTCCGTCTCGATTGCGACCTGTGCCTGCTTCTTTGTGCCGACGAAGAGAATCTGCTTGTCGTTCTGGACCTGGGCTCTTACAGCCTCGTAGGCCTCGACGATGCATGCCGATGTCTTCTGTAAGTCGATGATATGGATTCCGTTTCTCTCTGTGAAGATGAAACGTGCCATCTTAGGATTCCATCTCTTTGTCTGATGGCCGAAATGTACGCCTGATTCGAGCAGGCTCTTCATTGTTACTACTGCCATAGTAGTCACTCCTTCGCAAACCTCTTACCCGGATGTTCCACCGGCGGGTTCCCAACACTATATCTCTTCCATACGGAAGGAAATTTGACTGCCCTGAGGCAACCGGGAGTATCTTACACTCAGAAACAGCTTTTAGACAAGAGCCGCGGGAGGGGTGAATTATGTTAATTTGTGTTAGAGAATACTCGCGGTTGAATTTACTTACCGCCCTCTGTTTTCAGCTTTTTGTAAAGAACGTAAAATTTCCGTTATAATTCTAACAATTCTCTTGCAGAGCCCCCCTCTGTGCAATATTCTTTCGTTGTGATTCAAACATGCGGATGCGCACCGCAGAGAGAATCCGAGGGGTATAAGTCAAAGACAGAAGAGCGGGAACCTTCTCACTGCCCGCCGCCGGGATTCCCGGTACTCCTGATAAATGAGAAAAGAAGAAGATCAGGAGATATAATATGTTAAAGAAGATTGCAGTTTTCGTCTTAATCGCAGCCATCGCACTTGTTTCCGTAAGCGCAGCTTCGTCGAAGGTTCTCACTTCCCGCAGCGGAGCAACATACAGGATAAAGAACAAGTCCACACTCCAGCTCGGTGTCACGGCTGGTTATACGGGCGGTGATGTCGAATCCTTCAAGGACGGCTTCAGCGACTACGAGAACTATCATTTCGGCGGCGACGTACGTCTCAACCTCAGCTATCTCAGCTTCGTCGGAACAGCTGTCTATTCCGACAAGGGATCCACATCCCTCATCGATGCGATGGTCAGTGCGAACATCAGACTCGACATCGACTTCATCGAAATAGCAGGCGGAATCGGAATGGTCGTTCCCGTCGAATACAATGACGACGGCGTCATCGTGAATGGTGAAACAGTTTCCGATGCATGGGACGTACTCGAACAGTACCAGCTTGTTGCACGTGCTGCAGTCGGCATCAACCTCGGCGGTCTCTCGCTCGGCGGTGCATACACAGTTCCCGTCGACAGCATTTCCGATGCATTCGACAACAGCGACGGCTCGTATCTGCTTGAAGGCGGAAAGATATCTCTTTCGGTCCTGTGCAAGCTGTTCTGAGACAATCGGCATAATTCAGAGAAGGGGAGTGGCGACATTCCCCTTGTTTCGTCATGTGTGGTTAACAAACAGTAAAAAAGAGTTCTTTTTTTACACGAGTAACCTTTTCTCATGTATTATATTTAATAGATGGGTGAAACCACGATTTGAGATCCGTAATTTTCAGGAGGACCTTAGCAATGAAAAGAAAAATGTTATCTGCCGTTCTGGCAGTGGCTCTCGTCCTTTCCCTCGTATCCTGCGACGCTGTCGTGGACATGATGGGCAAGATGGGAAATAACCTTACCGGTGTCGATACGGAACAGGTCAAGACAGCAGTCAAGACTCTGACTGTCAGTGAAGAAAACAAGACAACGAAGAAATCAATCGAGGAAGCAAAGACCATTGACGGTAAGACTGTCTCGACGGGAAATACCTTCAAGTATACTGATTCGGAAGGAAAGGAGAAGGAAATATACACCGTGGGTGAGACCGAGGACGGCAAGAACGTCATTGGAATCGGTGACTCTCTCATAGAGATTCCTGTGGAAAGCAGTACCAGACTGAAGGATGTTAATACTGTTCTTCCTCCCCAGGACATTTCGGCAATTTCCGAAAAACTCAGTGGAAGCAGCAAGGAGGAGACTCTCAGTCAGCTTACAGTAAAAGTTGAAGATGCTGAAACAAAGGAAGCGGCAGAGGGAACAAAGGCAGTTGTCCAGGTTCTTCTTGAAGTCGCTGACGAAATGATCGATGAAGATGACAAGGCCGAATCGTCAACGAAGTCGAAGGAGATTATCCAGAGCGTTCTCACGAATATGGAGAAGACAGACACAGAGCTGACAATGGGCGACGTCATAGTCCTCCAGGCTCTGACGAACCTCATCAGCGAGGCTCCCGATGCAGTTGCCGGGGTCGTGAAGAGCAAGGACACATCATCCTCTTCGACCGGGGAAGAAAGTTCTTCTTCAACAGAGGGTTCTTCTTCAAAGGATGCGACAGTAAACCTTCTTGATGAGGCGAATGACACAATCATGGCAACAGCGGAAATCATGAATACGGTTTCTTCGTCGACCACGCTTTTCGAAGGAATCGACCTCACTACACTGATGGGACTTCTGATGACGACATCGGATTCCGGCACAACGGAGGGAAAGTAAGATGAAAAAGATAATTACCATATTACTTATATCTGTTATGTGTATTCTTGCTCTCTCTGCTGCTGATAAGACAGCGGGCGAAGTGATGGCTGAAGAATACTCGACGACATCTGCCGCTTACACTTCAATCGGCTCGACCTTTGCTCCCGAGAACGCGAGGATGCTCGGAATGGGCGGTGCCGGACTTGCTTTCCAGGACGCCGAGAACGGTCTCTTCTACAACCCGGCAGTACTGGGAGAAGGGGAATTGAGGATATCGCTTCCGTCGGTTTCCGTCTCCGTATATCACATGTATGACATTCTCAGGGAAGACCTCATAAACAAGATCGGCGGTGACACGTCCCAGCTTGTATCGAGTGTTCTCAATGTCGTGGGTACACAGTACGCACCTCTTGTGAAGGCTGATGTCTCCACAAGCGTGATTCTTCCGTTCGGACTGGGACTCGGAGTCTATGCCGGTGATACTCTCAGCACCTACTCGGGAACCGCAATCGATCAGGTCGACGTAGCTCTCGTCGCAGGCTACGGTCATAAGTTCTACCTCGGTAATATCTCCATCTCCGGTGGTGTCACGGCTGAGTACGATGCTCTCGTCTTCAACAAGAGAGTCAAGATTGCAGACGTCATGAAGGCTGATGATGTAAAGTCGACTTCTCTCACGCTCGCTTCGGGCTGGAGCGGAATGCTTCCCGTATTCGACTGCGGACTCACCCTCGACATCGGAGGCCTCAGCGCATCCGTCGTCGTTACCAATATCCTCGAGACTTCCTTCGACATGACTGTCAGGGAATCGATGATCAAGGACCTTGAATTCTCCTCAGTCAAGGACGATGTCTTCTCTGATACGGCTGATTTCAGGGTTTCCGGAAAGAGAACGATATCGGCCGGCCTCGCGGGTGACTTCAGCGGAAATCTCCTCGGACTCAGGTTCGCTCTCGATGTCAATGACATCCAGTCTTTTGCCGATGCTGCCGGTTCCGCTCAGGACGCGAAGAGAGTCATTCTCAAGTACATCAATGCAGGTCTTGAAGTATCGCTTGCAGAGTACATTGCAGCACGCGTCGGGCTCAACAGCGGCTACTGGACAGTCGGTGCGACACTTAATCTCGCAGGCGTCTTCAGAGTCGATGCCGCCTACTACTGGAAGGAGATGGGCGCATCCGCGGGTTCGAGAGGACTCGACGGTCTCACCGTCCGCTTCAACCTGGGCTGGGAATAATCTCTGATTTAAGTTAATATATGGGGCTGTCCGGAAGGGCAGCCTCTTATCATGAAGACAGAACGCATTATAAACCGCATATTCCTGATCCTCACTCTTCTCGTGATGGCTCTCATTTTCTTCTTCTCCTGTCAGAACGGGGAGAGCTCGGGCGAGACAAGTTCGAGAGTCGTGAGAATAATTCTCTCCGTCTTTGTAAGAGGATTCGGAAAGATGGGGGAGACGAGTCAGACTGCACTCATAGAGAAGTACAGCCATATCGTGAGGAAGGCGGCGCACTTCACGGAGTTCGCTGCCCTCGGCTTCTGCCTCTCCGTCTACCTTTCGACAAGGGAGAGAAAGATGGAAACTTCCAGAAGGGGAGTGGCAGCCCTTGTCTTCTCCGCGCTTTATGCTCTCTCGGATGAAGCTCATCAGATGCTATCGGACGGACGCGGTCCCTCGCTTATTGACTGCAGTATCGACACGGCGGGAGCTTTCACTGGAATCATCATCGCTCTTCTTATTTGTTATCTGGTAGAAAAGAACAGAAAGTAAAAAATAGACCCCCGTCCATGCCGGAACCGGGGGTGAATTGTTAAACGCGCACACAGGACCTCTCCTGTATGTCTGGGACAGCCCCTTACATGGCAGCCTGAACAAGTCATTTAAGTCCGTAATTCAAAAATAACACCCTTTAAAAGGTTTGTAAATACAAAAATTATATAAAAATTGGGTTTTTTCAATTATATTTTTACAGTTTTCATACTTTTTCTTATATTCAAAATCGGAATAAAGTATTATTTTGAATAAAATAAGTTTTTCTGTTCAATTTTGGATTTCTGTCCCATGAATACAGACAATCTTCATTGTCTTCCTTCCGATATTCCATTATCTTTTAGTCATGTTCGGTTTCTTCATTAAAAAGTCGTTCTTCGACGGCTGGGACAACTTCTTTTCCCTGGTACTGGGGAACATAGTATATATCGTATTCGTGCTTATCGCTCTCGGGGGTTTCTATCTCTTCGGTGAGAATACGGCTCTCTTCTACCTGACCGTTGCTCTCTTCTTCCTTCTTGTGTCTCTCTCACTCGGGGGAACTGCAGAGGCTTCGAAGAACTATTCGGAGTACAGGAGCGAGACGTGGAGGCCTTTTCTGAGGGGAATAAAGAGGAACGTGAAGCATTCGCTCTTCTTCTTCCTTGTCGTGATGATACTCTTCTTCATGGTCTTCTTCACGATTCCCTTCTACTCGTCCATGAGCTCCGTCGTCGGCGTCATTCTCGCCGTCGTCATGCTCTGGGTGTTCATCTTCTTCATCCTTGCGATTCCGTATTACTTCCCGCTGATGACGATGCTTCCGGGAGACAGTCCCGTCAAGACGCTGAAGAAGGCGTTTGTTGTATCTGCAGATAATCCGGGAATAAGCCTCCTGCTGCTTCTGCACATAATCATTGATGCCGTTCTCTCTGTCATCACTGCCGGACTTGTCCCCGGAATGTGCGGCATAATGCTTTCGACTGCGGACATGATGAAGCTTCTCATGAAGAAATACGACTGGCTTGAAGCTAATCCGGACAAGACGAAGAAGGACATAAATTGGGATGAGCTTCTCTTCGAGGAGAAGGAGGCCGTAGGACCGAGATCCCTCAAGAGTATGATATTCCCATGGAAATAAAGGAGGAGTAGAATGCGTGAGATTGAACTTAAGGCCCGCGTGGGAAACGCAGAGGAACTTAAGGAAAGGATAGAATCCCTCTACGGAGAGGGAAGGGACGTCGCGAAGAGCGATGTCTACTTCCACCGTCCGGGGGAGGTGAAGCAGGCGCTGAGGATGAGGAACAACAGGGGAGTCCTGGAGTTCACAGCAAAGAAGACATCCTCCGATGCCCTGAGCGAGGACAACAGGGAGTACGAGTTCACATGCGATATAAAGGAGCGTGACAGGGCCTTCGACTTCTTCTGCTGTCTGGGGTACGAACCGTATTTCAGAAAGAACAAGAACGGCTGGGAGTGGAGTGTCGGGGACGTACATGTCGAACTCCTGGAAGTATCCGGATTCAGATACGGATGCGAGAGCGAGATGAAAAGCTACGGCTACTTCCTGGAGATGGAGATCCTCATTCCCTTCCGTCAGACATCCGTCGACCCGAGGGAGGAGCAGAACAAGCTCTACAATCTCCTTCACCGCTTCGGCCTCAGGGACGAGGATGTCGAAAGAGGCTCGTACAGAAGAATGATTCTGGGAGAATAAGAGAGTATGGAATGGCGTGCATCACACATCCTTGTGAAGGACAGGGAAACAGCTGAGAAGCTCTACGAGAGAATAAGAAAGGGTGAGAATTTCTCTTCCCTTGCCCACCAGTATTCCACATGCCCTTCGAAGGAGAAGGGCGGGGACCTGGGGTGGTTCAAGAGCGGAGCGATGGTAAGGGAATTCGAGAATGCAGTGAGGAACATGGGGACGGGAAGCATCTCGAAGCCCGTGAGAACCCAGTTCGGCTGGCATATAATTAAGAAGACAGGAGTAAGGGATTGATTACGATTTACACAGACGGAGGATGCTCCGGAAACCCAGGCCCGGGAGGTTGGGCATTCGCGGTAAGCGAGAACGGAAAGCTCGTTCAGACGGCAAGCGGCGGTGATGAAGCTACGACGAACAACAGGATGGAGCTGACGGCGGTCATCAACGCTCTCCAGTTCGCCCTCGACAGAGGCGAGAGGGAAGTGACGATTCTCACCGACAGCCAGTACGTCAAGAACGGAATCACCCAGTGGATACACTCCTGGAAGAGGAACGGCTGGAGAACGAGTTCGAAGGCTCCGGTGAAGAATGTGGAGTACTGGGTCCGGCTCGACTCCCTCAACTCGTCGCTCTCTGTCACCTGGTCATGGGTGAAGGGACACGCGGGAATCGAGGGAAACGAGGAATGCGACAGACTCGTGAGAATGGAGACTGCAAAGTATCTGTAGAGAAGAGGCCTTCCCGGATGAGAAGGCCTTTTGTGTCAGTTTCTGTTTGCCGCTTCGGGGGGAAGAGTGTGGATTCTCTTCCTCTTTCCGTGAAGTTTTCCGTGTGTCACCCGGTTGAGACAGAAGTACTCCCTGTTTATCCTGTCGACCTGGCTCATGAGTGCGTCTCTCTTCGCTCTTGCGTCTTCCATTGTGAGTGAATCGAAATCCGTCAGAAGCGATTCGTATTCCTTCTCGACAGCCCAGAGCTCTGCCGATGCGTCGGCGTGGAGACCTTTGTTCTCGTCGTCGCGGAAGTTCGAGGTGTAGAGATTGAGGGAGAGGGAAGCGAGGGTCACGAGGCTTGTGACTGCATTTATCTGAAGGTTCCCGTGGAAGAAGAAGGAGATGATTCCCACCGACGATACCGCCGTGAGTATTATATCGAGGACCTTCAGAGTCTGTATCTTGTTCTGCAGTCTTCCGTAGTCAGCCCACTGCACCTTTGCAGCCTGTCTTACCTCATCCCTGAGGCGGAGCAGCTGGTCACGGAGCTTTTCTCTCTCGCTGATTGTCTTCTCTTCACTCATCCTCATTACCTCCCGCGTTCTCCAGGAGGAATGCGTAGAACCCGCTCTTCCTGCTCAGCACTTCCATCGCCTTTGTGTTTCCGGGGTAGAGGAGTATGGTCTTCTCTGCATATTCAACGGCTTCGTCTTCCCTCTGTAGAGCAAGGAGGGAATCCATGTACATCTCTCTCATTTCCTCGTCCCCCGGTTCATTTTCGAGAATCAGGGCAAGCGTCTCAGAGTAGGCTTCGTCACGCCCCGTCTTCTTCTCCGCGAGGGCCCTGATCTTGAGAAACCTCGTATATTCCGGGTACATTTCAGCTGCGATTTCAGATTCGGCTATGACCTTCCCGTACTCGCCTTCCGTGTAGAGGGAATATATGTAGTTGTACCTCGTCTCCCTGTTCTCCTCCTCTTCGAGTTCGGAGAGGAGCCGGGCCGACGATGTAGTATCCTCCCCGCTCACGGCCTTCGCTGTCGTGCAGGAGGAGAGGAGGATGAGGAGAATCAGACTAGCCCAGAACAGTCTTTTCAATTTCTTTCACCTGGTCGCGGTAGAGGTTCACAATAGACGAACCGTAGTCTGCGATGAGCTGGATCATGTTTCTCGGCTCCGGTCCCAGGTCGACTCCGTTGAGTCTGTCTCCTGCGTCTCCGAGTCCCGGGAGGATGTATGCCTTCTCGTTCAGAACAGGGTCCATCCAGAGTGTGTAGACCTCGGCTTCGGGAATCGCTCTCGTTATTCTGAGAGCACCCTTGAGAGCGGAGATGACGTTGATGAACTTGATCGATCTCGGTTTCACGCCTCTGTCCTTGAGGTACTTCACGATTGTTACGAGGCTGCCGCCCGTGGCGTTCATCGGATCTGCGAAGATCAGGTCCTTGCCCTCGAGGTCGTCGATGTTGAAGAAGGAGCGGTCGAGGTCGAGCACATAGTCCATGTTGCTCTCCTTCTTGCTCTCGTCCCTCTTGATCTTGAAGAGTGCGAAGGGGGTTATCGTCTCGTCGGAGGAGTAGTCCTCGAATTCCTTGCTTATTATCATGCTCGGAAGGAGAGCTCCACGGAGCATTACGCACATGACCGAGGAGTGTGCAAGCTCGTCGACATTCGGAATCCTGTGGACTGCGTAGTTCGTGCAGGGGATGTTCACCGGTGTCTCCTGGATCATGCTCCTCTTGTTGTTGAGATTCCTGTCGGCGAAGGAGTGTGCGAACATCAGCTCGTATGCTCTCTGGATGTAGTAAAGAAATTCCTCGTGTCCCGTCTTCGGGTTTCTCAGCTTCGCGATTATGCGGCTTGCCTCCCCGTGCTGTTCTCTCGGGGTCTCGAACGAATAGACGTGGATGCGTCTGTTCTCGGCGCACACGTTCTTGAGAAAGGATCCGATTTCAGCTGCGCTTTTCGTCAGTTCGTCCTTCGCTTCCTCATCCGTAAAGTCCTTCTCGAGCTTCGAGCAGGCGTCGAGACTCTTTGAATAGAGGCCGCGTACCGTTTCTATGTTTTTCCTGTCGCCTTCATCGAGGAATCCGTCGAGGTCCTGTGCATGAAGGATTATCTTGTTGCTCATTGTTTTCTCCTTGGGGACAATTTAACTCAAATACAGGGTATTTGGTAGTATCATGGGAGAAAAATTGAATGGAAGAGGGCTTCCTTGGAGCTTCAGAAGTTGGGAAAAACATCTTTCTTTTCATCCCTTCTTTCGGTTAGACTGTCGGCAAGTGAGGTTAAAAGAATCATGAATCTCGTATTCTTAGGCCCTCCGGGAGCCGGAAAGGGCACAATCGCAGCAGTAGCCAAGGATTATCTCGGCGTACCGCATATTTCGACAGGGGACCTGTTCAGATCCAACATCAAGAACGAGACGGAACTCGGAAAGAAGGTCAAGGAAATCCTTGCCTCCGGTTCTCTCGTACCCGACTCAGTCACAATCGAGATGGTGAGGAACCGCCTCGGGGAAGATGACTGCAGAAAGGGCTTCATCCTCGACGGCTTCCCGCGCACCATCGCGCAGGCTGACGCTCTTGCCGAAATGACAGAGCTCGACGGCGTCATCAACTTCGTCCTGAGCGAAGAGGAAATCATCAAGAGACTCAGCGGCAGAAGAATGTGCAGGAGCACGGGCAGAACCTATCATATTCTCTTCAACCCCCCGAAGGTGGAGGGCAAGGATGACGAGACGGGTGAGGATCTCATTCAGAGAGACGACGACAAGCCCGAGGCCATCAAACACAGACTTGACGTCTACAGAGAGCAGACGGAGCCTCTGATCAAGTACTACAAGGACAAGGGAATCGTACTGGATCTGATGTGCACGAACGACCCCGAGGAGACAAACCAGAATTTCTTCAGGCTCATCAGAAAATAAGAGCCTCCGGACTGTTGTTTCAAGCCCCGTTCCGTTATAATCGGACGGGGTTTTCATATGAAAGGTAATCTTCCCGAAGTATATTCTTCGTTTTCCTCTGATTTCGTTTCTCCTCTCTTCCCGCATAAGGGCGAGGAAGTCACTCTTTCCATTGTATTCTCGCGTCCCGTCGAGAGGGTGATTCTCAAATACGACAGCGCCACGGGCCTCGTATTCAATACCGATATGACCCGAAGCGGAACATTCAACGGATGCGCGAAGTACTCTGCCACCGCTGCGACGAATCTCGATGAGGAGAATTTCAGATACTTCTTCGTCTTCTTCACAGACGATGTAAGCTGGTATTACTCGAAGAAGGGAATCACGAGATACACCCCCTCCGTTCCGGACCGTTTCTCCCTGATATGCGGTCTCAATGCCCCGGAGTGGGTTGCATCCTCCGTGTGTTATCAGATATTCCCCGACCGCTTCTGTAACGGCGATCCCTCACTCGGGGCAAAGGAAGGCGAATACGAATTCGACGGGGGAAAGGTCACGACTCCGGCGTGGACTGACGAGCCGGCGGACTGGAACGAATCCCGCTGCTGCGACTTCTACAACGGCGACCTCAAGGGGATAGCGTCAAAGGCGGAATACCTCAGGTCTCTCGGAGTCTCCGTCGTCTACATCAACCCCGTATTCTCGTCACGCTCGGTGCACCGCTACGACACAGTCGACTTCTTCCGTATAGACGAAAAGCTCGGCGGAGACGAAGCCCTTACAGATATGGTCCGTGTCCTTCACGAAAACGGCATCAGGGTCGTTCTCGACATCTCGATCAACCACACGGGGCTCGACGCAGTGTGGCTTAAGAAGGCGAAGGAGGATCCGTCGTCTCCCGAACACGACTTCTACTACTTCAATCCCGACGGAAGCGAAGCCTGCTGGCAGGACGTGAAGACACTGCCGCAGCTCAGGTATTCGTCCTCTCTCCTGAGAGACTGTATGTTCCGCAATGAGAACAGCGTGATGAAGAAGTACCTGGGGGAGCCTTATAACATCGACGGGTGGAGACTCGATGTCGCACCGGAAGCCGGAAGAAGGGGCTCCGAGCAGCTCTGCGGAGACGTATGGAGAGATGTCAACACTTCTCTCAAGAGCGTGAAGAAGGAACTCTATCTTGTCGGCGAGGACTGGGACGACAGCGCAGTGTTCCTCAATGGGGACATGTGGGATGCCACGATGAACTACTACGGCTCCGGACGGCCGCTCAGAAGCTGGACGGGGGAGAGGGACAGATTCCTCGGAGAAAGAAATGGACACAGTCCCGGAAGCGAGGAGCCGTGGACTGCGGAGGATGTCGTCGGGGCCCTCAAGGCTGCCGTCGACAGCGTTCCGGGACAGATTCCGTATTTCCAGATGAACCTCTTCGATTCCCATGACACCCCGCGTCTCCACAACAACAGTGCGGTATTCGACAGGGATATCTACAAGGGAGTCGTTATGGCACTCTATGCTCTTCCCGGAATGCCGAACGTCTACTACGGCGACGAAGTGCTCCTTAAGGGAAAGCTCGATTCCAACGAAGGTGCACGCTACCCGATGGAGTGGAGGGAGGAGTATCAGGACGGGGACATGAAGGCCTGGTATGCAGCACTGGGGAAGGTGAGGGAGGACAGAGCGATGGCGTACTCGGCCGTATCTTTTGTCTCCCTCGACGAAAAGGCGTTCGCCGTCATCAGATTCAGTGGGGAGAAGGCATATGTCTCCGTCATCAACAGGGGAGAGAAGCGGAAGGTCTCCCTTTCTCTCACGTTCCTTCCGAAGGAGAGATGCTCCGTCGTTCTCGGAAAGGGAAGTGCCGAAAAGAAAGACGGAAGACTCTCCCTTTCCCTCGCTGAGAGATCGTCGCTGCTGATTTCTCTTGAGTAATCGGCGGTCTGATTTAAAATCATTGGAAAAGGATTGAAAAAAAATGAAGAAACTTATTCTAGCTCTACTCTTTGTTTCACTGTGTCTCACGCTCTCCGCTTCCTTCAGTGCGGAGGATAGTGATTATATCTTCTACAGGGAGAACGACTACCACAAGGACTACGACTATCTTCTCTCTGCCCTTGAGGAAAGCACCGACCCTTCCGAAAAGGCCGCGATTCTCTGGCGCCTCAGCCGCACGAAGCTGACGATCACGGACGAGGAGAAGGAGGGGATGACGAAGGAGGAGCAGCTTGCCGCCTATGGCGACTACGGTGCGAAGGACAGACCCGACGAAGACGACACCTCATCGGCATTCTACTATGCATATGCCTCCCTTGCTCTCGAGGAGACGCCGAACGGCTACCACTGGCTGAGCTCCGCTGTCGGAAGATGCGGCCAGGTCCACGGTGCACTCAACAGCCTCTCGAAGGCCGGCGGAATGAGGGATCTCGAGATAAAGGCTCTCGAGAACTTCTCCTCCTTCGCTCTCGAGACCGACTCCTGGTATGTACTCTCCATTCTCTACAGATCGCTTCCCGGCTCTCCTATCAGCTTCGGCAACAGCAACTGGGCAATTTCCTACATGAGAAAATGCCTTGCCACGATGGATATGACGAACCGCACGAACGGTACGAACTACCTCGAACTTGCCGAGCAGCTCTACGAGAGGGACTGGTCGAAGAGCAAGAGGGAGAAGGAATTCAAGTCGATGCTGAAGAGCTACAACAAGGCCGTGGACAAGAAGAGCGGGAATGTGGAAATCAACAGGTACTACGAGGGCTGTGCCGCAACTCTGGGCTCTCCGTTCTACGTAAGCGCAGAGCTCTCCGCGATGTCCGACAGACAGGAGGCGCTGAGCATCCTCGAGTACGCGAAGCTTCTCATCACTGCGCGTCTTCCGTATTCGAAGAGCGACCTCAACAGGGAGAAGATGGAGAGCGAACTGGAAAAAATCGAAGCCAGAATAGCCGAGTGGAAATAATCTTTATCCCACGAAATGACGACGGGGCATCTGCTTTAAGGCGGGTGCCCCTTTTACTTTGCCTTTTTCCTTCTGTTGGAGTTCCGACAGAATCGGTTATCCGGGGGTGTTCTTATAGGTATCAGATATTGAATTTTACAGAAATCATATAATTTAAGTGTGGAAAAGTGTTGAAAAGTGGGTAGAAGTGGGATAGAGTGTCATTGTATATACGGGGGATGACCCCGGAAGTGGAAGGTGAAGATGCAGTTTCTCACAGGAATGTATGATGGAAAGATAGACGACAAGGGCCGCCTGTCTCTTCCGGCACGACTGAGAACAGCTCTCGCCTCGGAAAGCGTTGTGATCCTCCCGGGTCTGGATGAAAACCATCTGATGCTGATGACACCCGACTACTTCGAAAACCAGTTCTGTAAGCAGATACTCTCAACCCCGCTGGCGCTTATGGACAGGGAGAAGAGGCAGCTCGTGAGAAAACTGATTTCACCGGCACAGTATGTGGAGATAGATTCCGCCGGAAGGATCGGCATCCCGCCCCGTTCGCGTTCCATTGCTTCTCTTTCCGTGAAGAGCTCCGTGCTTCTTGTCGGTACGGGATACGCCGTGGAGATATGGAATCCGGATAAGTACGACGAGATGGATGCTGATGACGATGTTTCGATAAGCGATCTCGCACAGAAGATATATGACGGAGAGAGGAACTGAGAATGGAATTTCTACATTACCCGGTAATGCATGACGAAGTGCTTTCGCTTCTTACTCTCCCAGGGGACAGGGACAGCGTCCTCATAGACTGCACGACGGGGGAGGGCGGACACTCAAAGCTCTTTCTGGAGAAGTATCCCCGCGTGAGTGTCATCGGACTCGACAGAGACAGTGAAATACAGAAGAAGGCCGTGGAAAGGCTGAAGGAGTATACTACAAGGTTCCAGCCGGTCAATACCTGGTTCAACGACTATCTTTCTTCACGCGAAAGCGAAAGCGCGGACGCGGTTCTCTTCGATCTCGGCATCTCGATTTTCCACTACGAGGAAAGCGAGAGGGGATTCTCGTTCCGAAGAGACGAGGAACTCGACATGAGACTCGATACCTCCCAGAGTCTCACTGCCGGGACCGTGGTGAACGAATACCGCGAGGAGACTCTTGCGGACGTCATCTACCGCTACGGCGAGGAGCGCTACTCGAGGCGCATCGCCCGGGCCATATGCGAGTACCGTGAAAAAAAGAAGATCGAGACAAGCCGGGAACTGGCAGACATCATCTGGTCCTCGGTTCCGCGGGAGTACCGCTACGGCCGTATTCACCCCGCGACCCGGACATTCCAGGCATTGAGAATCGAGGTGAACAGGGAACTCGACAGAATCGAACCGGCGCTGACAGAGGCGCTGCGGGTTCTCAGAAAGGGGGGAAGGGTTGCCGTAATCACCTTCCACTCCCTCGAGGACCGGATTGTCAAGTGGACCTTTAAGGACAGAGCAGAGAAATACGGAGACATAAGGATTCTCACGAAGAAACCGGTTGTCCCGACAGACAGGGAATGTGACGAAAATCCTCCGTCACGGTCAAGCAAGCTGAGGGTTGTGGAGAAGATTTGAATGAAGTACAGGGAAAACACAAGAAACAGAATGGATCTGAGAGCGAAGGTCATCATCATCCTTTCTCTCATCGTATGCTTTTTCGTCATTCTCGTGCCTATCTGGCAGAAGGGCGTGACAAGAAAGAACCACTATGAACTTCTTATTGCAGAAGACAGACTCGAGAGCATGGAGGAAGAGGAGAGAAGCCTCGTCGCATACATTCTCGAGAAGGGTAATTATACAGCATCGGTGCATGAGGCTGTAGCCGGAGTCTGATTGAAGAGGACGGGGAGTTTATGAGGCCGGACGGGACTATTCACAGAAGAGCGGTGTATGACGACTTCGAATATACTGCCTCTGACGATTACACAGTGGAGAACGAGGGATTCTTTTCCCCGTTCACATTTCTCTGCTTCATTCTCGTTCTGACTCTCTTCGGCCTTCTTTCTCTCTTCTCATCGTCCTATGACGCAGCACTCAGGGAGGGCGGAACCTTCTATTCGCTCTTCCTCTACCAGGTTCTAGGCCTCGTGCTCGGAGGGGTGGTGGGACTCGGAATGTGCTTCATGCCCATCTGCGTACTCAGACGGAGCTGGTTCGTGCTGCTTCCGATTTATATCGTATCTGCTGCTCTTCTTGCATTCGAAAGCGGCGTGATGTACTCCGATTCCTTCATAGCAACGACGGGTCTTATCGGAACAGTGACGGCTGTATTCATGCTCAGCGACCTTGTTCCCTGTATAAGACGGAAGGAGAAGGGCGGACTGAGGCTGATTGTTCTCGTAATCTCGCTTGTCCTGATATGCACCAGCCAGGCCCTCCTTTCGGGGAGCGGATGGTATGTGCTGACATGTCTTGCAGTTGTTTCGTCTCTTCTTTCGATGAAGACGAAGAGGAGTTATACACTCTATTTCATCATATGCATGGTCCTTCTCCTTGTTATTCTCACTGTCTCGTCTCCGGTTCTTCTCGAGACCTTCACCGATACGCTCTTCAGCGGCAGTACGTCAACTGAAGTCTGTCTCACCGAGAGCGCGATAAGGGAAGGCGGAATGACGGGAACGGGAATCGGGAACGGACTGTACAAGCTCGGAATAATTCCCGATGCCGAAGGCGAATACATATTCGCAACAATCTCCGAGGAGACGGGGATGATCGGTCTCGTTGTAATACTTTTCTCCTGTGTGATGATAATGATCATCGGCTACAGAAGCTCCTCGAGGTCCTTCCGCAGAGACGATATGTTCGTGTCATCATTCACACTAAGCTCGGTCACAATGATAGTGTTCTCACTATTTTTAAATATGCTCTACGTTTCCGGACTATCGCCATTTGACGGGGTTCCGCTTTTACTCTTTTCATACAGTCCGGTAAACGAAGGCATAACCGTAGTCATGGTGGTGCTGCTGTTCAAGTTCATCTTCCGCACCGGGAGGTCCGTCGGAAAATGACAGGAAGAAGACTCATCACTGTGATTATGGTGACTTTACTCTTTCTCTGTGCCCTCATCCTGTCATACGGGATGAAAGGGCGCTTTACTTTGTCCTCTTTTTCCTTTTCATCCTCCTTTCTTACATACTCGATGGAGCGCACGGCACTGAAGGTCATCGGGAAGAATACTCTTTCCGTCTCGAGAAGCGGGATACGTGACACTATAGAAAGCCTGCCGTATATGGAAACTGTCCGAGTCGGCGTGAAGGGGACAGAGCTTACGGTAGATGCCGCGGAAAAGGAGGAGGGACTCGTGATTACGGACGGGGAGAGATGGTATTTCTACTCCGATACTCTTTCCTCTCTCGACAGAAGGGATGTCCGGCCGCTATTGAAGCGTTATCTTGTGCTCGGAGTCGAAAGCTCACTTCTTTCGTCCTTCCTCTCGTCTTCCTTCGGAAGCGAGGAACTTAAAATGATTGACACTTTGAAGAGTGTAAGACCGGATTCAGCCTTGATAACAAAGGCGGAATATGACAATAATAATTCCAGTGTATATTCCGGTTCCCTCAGACTCACTCTCTCCTCTCTGAATGCGTCTCTTGTCATCAAGGACATAAGGGATATTTCAAGACTGGACGAGGCGGTCTCCATCATGGAAACGGAATATTCGGAATCTAGCGACAGACTGTCGGGAGTCAGTACGGAGTATGTGCTCTCGGACGGAATGCTTATCAGGATGAGGTGACGGGAGTGGCTGCAGACAAGACTATAGTTGGACTGGATATCGGGACGTTTTCTACCCGTGTAGCCGTCGGCTCCGTCAGCAGGGACGGCCTTCTCGTCATCGAGAGCGTAACGGAGAGACCGAGCGAGGGAGTACGTAACGGTTCGATTGTCAACATCGAACAGACGATGAAGGTCCTGGGACAGGTTGTGTCCGATGCCGAAGTGCAGTCGGGAAGCGAAATCAGCTCCGTCATCATCGGCCTCGGCGGCGACCAGATAAGGGGAATTCGCTCCAACGGAGTGGTGGGAATCAACAGCAAGGACCAGGAGATAACGAAGGACGACATCAGACGTTCCATCGATGTCGCACGCAACATCCAGCTCCCGCAGAACATGGAGATTCTCCATTCCCTTGTGCAGGATTTCTACGTCGACAACCGCTCGGGAATCAAGGACCCTGTTGACATGCTCGGTCACAGGCTCGATACAAAGATTCTTCTTGTTCTCGGCTCGTCGCCGATTATCCAGAACCAGAAGAAGTGCGTGCAGAAATCCGGACTCAATGTCCAGAAGATAATATTCCAGACCCTCGCGGATGCGGAGGTTGTTCTCTCTCCCGAGGAGAAGGACATGGGAGCCATCGTCATCGACATCGGTGCGGGTACGACGAACTACATCGTCTACTCCGGAGGCTCTGTTGTTCACGTCGGCGGAATAAACAGGGGAAGCGACCTCGTCACGAGTGACATCTCGTACCTCTTCCAGCTTCCGAAGGCGGCAAGTGAATCGCTCAAGATCACGGACGGTTCATGCTACAGCCCGGGAATCGCAAAGGACGAGACGATTGTCACTCCATCCCTTGGAGGAAAGCCCAGTATAAGGATGCCGAAAAGGGAATTTGCGAAGGTTATCGAGGCGAGAATGGCCGAGATTCTTCTCATGATCCAGGAGGATTTTCAGACAAGCAATGTCCAGGGAACCTACGGTGCGGGAATCGTTCTTGTCGGCGGAGGCGCGCTCATGAGCGGGGTAACGGAGCTCGCGGCGGAGATTTTCAGAATGCCTGCGAGAATCGGATTCCCTGAAGCCATAAGCGGACTCGACAGAACCTACATAGATCCCAAGTACGCTACCGTCCTCGGGCTCTTCAAGAGCGAGGCAAGACGCTGCAGGGACACAAGCGACATGTCGGGAATGAAGGAAAAGAAGGGAATCGGCAGCAGAATCGGCCGTTTATTCGGAAAACTGTTTTGAGGTGAGGATATGAGCTTCAATTTATTTGATATAGAAGATACTACTACAGGGGAGCAGACAACTCCCACAATCATCAAGGTCATCGGTGTCGGCGGAGGCGGCGGGAACGCTGTCAACAGAATGATTGCCAACGGGCTCAAGAAGGTAAGCTTCGTGGCCCTCAATACAGATGTCCAGGCTCTTCAGAGATCCAACGCCCAGACAAGAATAGCAATAGGCAAGGAACTCACCGGAGGCCTCGGTGCCGGCGGGCAGCCCGAAATCGGGGAGAAGGCCGCACTCGAGAGCAAGGAGGAGATCAAGAAGGAGATCGAGAACAGCGACATGGTCTTCATCACCGCGGGAATGGGAGGCGGAACCGGAACGGGTGCCGCTGCAGTCGTTGCGGAGATTGCGAAGGGCTGCAACGCCCTCACCGTCGCAGTCGTCACGACTCCCTTCTCCTTCGAGGGAAAGAAGAAACTGCAGCTTGCCGAGCAGGGAATCGAGAAGCTCAGGAAGAGTGTCGATACTCTCATCATAATCCCGAACCAGCACCTGTTGAACGTGGTCGAGCAGAATACGCCCATCAAGAAGGCATTTCTTCTTGCGGACTCGGCACTTCTCCAGGCTGTCCAGGGAATAAGCGACCTCATCACGGAGCCGGGTGAAATCAACATAGACTTCGCCGACGTGAAGACCGTGATGAAGGGTAAGGGCGATGCACTTATAGGACTTGGCTTCGGCGAAGGTACCGACAGGGCTATAGAAGCGGCAAAGCAGTCGATCAACAATCCTCTTCTCGAGAATGCATCGATCGAGGGAGCGAAGGCCGTACTCGTCAACATCGCGGGCGGCGACAATCTCACGCTCCAGGAATACCAGGACGTCGTCGAGCTCATCACGAAGAACGTCGACGAGGAGGCTCTCATCACCGCCGGTCAGTCATACAATCCCGCACTGGGGGAGAGAATACGCGTTACCGTCGTTGCAACGGGATTCGAGCACAGAAGTGTCTCCACGGGCTCGAATGCGTCCGAACTCTTCGGAACGAACAAGGCTGGAAAGGATGCTCCTTCACAGAGCGAGAACACAGATACAAGAAGAGAGACCCCGGAAAAGCCGCAGTATACCCAGACGGCTTCAAATCCCGCACCTTCTGCCGGTGTCATCAACATCAACAGATGGACGGATCTCAGAAATCAGATTTCCCAGAGGCAGGGCGGCAGCAGCGACTATACGACTCCTTCCATTCTCAGAATGAGGAATGATGACGAGGACTGAGCTTTCTGCTACCGACAGGGACCTCCTGGATCTTTTCAGCGACAGCCTTGTCTATGTTTTCCGTCTTTCGGAGAAGACGAGAGAGGTTTACACTCATGAAGCCTCTCTCTTTCTTTTATATCTCAGCTCCGTGGGAAGGAAAATCGAGGAGTGCACGCCTCTCGATATCGAGAGGTACATAAAGAAGCGCTCGGAGGAGGAGAATCTCGACGAGCGTACGGTGAGCAAGGCTCTCTCGTCTCTGAGAACATTCTTCAGGTTCCTCATGAACGAGAAGATTGTTTCCTCGAACAGTGCGAAGATGGTGAAGAAGCCGAAGGAAGGCGTACATCTTCCCCGTACAATCAGTGAGAGCGAGATAGACAGGATCATGGCTACCTTCTCGGACGACGAACTGGGAGTGAGGGACTATGCTCTCTTCGAGCTCATCTATTCCTCGGGAATGAGAATCAGCGAGGCCGTGTCCCTCGATGTCTCGTCCTACCGCCCCGGGGAGAGAAGCGTCAGCGTCATAGGAAAGAGAAACAAGGAGAGGGTTGTCTTCATCGGGGACAATGCCGTCAGCGCCCTTGATAGCTATCTCTCCTCGTCGCGTCCGAAGCTCCTGAGTCGGAAGAACACAAGAGAGAAGGCTCTCTTTCTCAACAGACGCGGGGGCCGCCTCACGCGGCAGGCTGCGCACCTGAGATTCCATTCTGTCGTCGATGTTCTCGGACTCGACGCGACAATACATACTCTCAGGCATTCCTTTGCTTCGCACATGCTCGTCAACGGAGCGGATATAAGGTCGGTGCAGGAGATGCTGGGGCATGCAGACATAAAGACAACACAGATATATACCCAGCTCGATACATCTACGCTCCTCGCAAACTTCGACAGATTTTCGACATTGGACACTCTTTTTGACAAAAAAGAGGAGTGATTGCGTTATATAGAGTGTGAATGCGAAGAGAGAAACGGAAACTGCAGACTACAGAGGTATAACGGTAAGGTACATAGGCTCGCTTCCCGGAGAGAAGACGGTCTTCTTCGCCTACGGAAGGGGCGGAAGCCGGGAGGAGAGACGAAGCGTCTACATAAGTGCTCTCGAAGCTCTCTCGAGCGGCTACAGCATCATATATACCCCGTCGCTATATCTCTCCTGGGCCGTGGAGAAGGCTGCAAGGGATACGGTGATGAGTTCGATTTTCGCCTTCTGTCCGGAGGGACTGGAAAGTGTGAAGGACAGGGTGATCAGCGACTCTCTCATCACGGGAGGAGGAGCCGTGAGCATAGTCGAGAACGACGCCGTATTCTCGTACGAGGCGATGCTGGGAAAGGATTACCTTGCATCATCCATGTGCTCTGCTCTCGTCATGTGCTCCTTCCGCGGCCGCCGCATTCCCCACTTCGTGGATACCGCCCTCTCGGAGGGAAAGAGCCTCTGCGTACTCCGTACGGGGCTCTCTTACCCGCCGCTGAGAGAGCTCGTGAGGGAAGGCGCGGAGGTCGTCGACTCGTTTTCCTCGTTTCTGTCGTCGCCTTCGGTTTTCGTGTATCCCTCCGAAAACGGAATCTATGGAATAGAAGACGAGCGTTTTGATATAATGAGCGTCAGACGATAGCAATGGAAAACACGGAATACGTATCAATGTTCATCGAATACACGGAAAAGGTGCGTAAGCTCAGCCCCCGCACCGTCGTGTCCTACCGCGAGGACCTGGAGGAACTCGCTTCATATTCGTCGTCGCTTCCCGAGGACCTCGTCCTCTTTTCCTATGAGGACAGCAGGGAATACGTGCGAAAGCTCAGAAAGGAGTACAGCGAGCGCAGTATTCTCCGTAAGCTCACGTCCGCCAGAACTTTCTTCTCGTATCTCGTTCGTAACGGCTATATGAGTTCGAATCCCTTCGAAGGTATATCTCTCAGGAAGAACGGGGACAGACTGCCGTCGGTACTGACGGAGGATGAGGTGAGAGAACTCCTCAGTGTCGGAAGGACGACCTTCCTCGACGAGAGGGACCACGCGCTCTTCATGTTCCTCTACGGAACGGGAGCGAGAATAAGCGAGGCCCTCTCCGTCGACATCGGCATGATAGACTGGAGCGGAAGGCGGATCCTCATCACCGGAAAGGGAAACAAAGAGAGGTTCCTCTTTCTTCCTCATCTCCTCGTGAGGGAGCTTGAGGAGGTGTATCTTCCGCAGAGGAAGGCATACCTGGAAGAGAAGAAGAACCCGGAGGAGACTGCACTCTTCATCGGAGAGCGCGGTTTCAGGTTGCCGAATTCATCGGCACATATTATTTTTGATGTGTACAGGGAGAAACTCGGCTGGCAGAAGGAGTTCACGCCTCATACCCTCCGTCACAGCTTCGCGACGCATTATCTCGACAGGGGGGCGGACATAAGGATGGTGCAGGAACTGCTCGGCCACGAGAGCATCTCGACTACGCAGATTTATACACATGTATCGCAGGCAAGACTCAGAACTGTGTATAATGATACTCACCCTCATGCAAAAGGAAATGACAATGGACATAAAGGGAACAACGATAGTAGCGGTCAGGAAGAACGGTAAGGTCGCTATTGCGGGTGACGGCCAGGTCACACAGGGACAGACAGTCGTTCTCAAGGGGAACGCAAGAAAGGTCAGGAGAATCTACAACGGAAAGATCGTAATCGGCTTTGCCGGTACGACTGCGGATGCCTTCACGCTCTACGAGCTCCTGGAGGACAAGCTCAACGAATACAACGGAGACCTCACGAGAGCAAGCGTGGAACTTGCGAAGAAGTGGAGGATGGACAAGCAGCTGAGAAACCTCGAGGCACTGCTTCTTGCCACCGACGGGGAAAAGATTCTCATGCTCGACGGAGTGGGGGACGTGATCGAACCCGAGACAGACACCCTCGCCATCGGAAGCGGCGGTGACTATGCTCGAGCGGCGGCTTCCGCATATCTCGACAGCGGTGTGGATCTCACAGCCGAGGAGATAGCGAGAAAGGCCATCAACATTGCAGCGGGAATCTGCATATTCACCAACCACAACATCATCTGTGAAGTCTGTGAGAAGAAGGGGAACTGAGACAATGGAAGCACTTGAACATAAGAATCTGGACAATATGACGCCCAGGGAGATCGTGAAGGCCCTGGACAAGTACGTGATAGGGCAGGACGAGGCGAAGAGAACGATAGCCGTTGCTCTCCGAAACAGAGTCCGCAGAAAGCGCCTCTCGGCTGAACTCAGGGATGAAGTGAGTCCGAAGAACATACTCATGATCGGTCCCACCGGAGTGGGTAAGACCGAGATAGCACGCCGAATCGCAAGACTTGCGAATGCTCCGTTCATCAAGGTCGAGGCGACGAAGTACTCCGAAATCGGGTACGTCGGAAGAGACGTCGAGAGCATGGTCAAGGACCTCATGGGGGCCGCAGTCAGCATGGTCAGGGAGGAGATGGCGAAGAGCCGGGAAGGAGAGGTTCTCCTCAATGTAGAGAACAGACTTCTCGACCTCCTCTTGCCGTCGCTGAAGATGAACCCCGATGATCCCAAAGCGACAGAGACGAGGGAGAAGTTCCGCGACATGCTCAAAAAGGGTCTTCTCGACGACAAGGAAGTCGAGATGAGCGTGAGGGCGAGAGCCAACATCAACATAATGGGCGGGGGCAGCATGGAGGACATCCAGAATGCCATGAGTTCCCTCTCCTCGATCTTCAACGGTCAGAACGGAGCGCATACACGCCGCCTCTCGGTAAAGAGAGCGAGGGAAATCATCACCGAGGAGGAGATGGACAAGATCGTCGACACCGACAAGGCTGTGGACGAAGCAAGGGAGCGCACCCAGGAGATGGGAATCATATTCATCGATGAAATCGACAAGATCGCATCCCACGGTTCGACGAACAATGCCGACGTCTCACGTGAGGGCGTCCAGAGGGACATTCTTCCGATAGTCGAGGGAACGAAGGTCGGCACGAAGTGGGGTGTAATCGACACGACGAACATCCTCTTCATCGCCGCAGGTGCCTTCAGCGTCTCGAAGCCCAGCGATCTCATTCCCGAACTCCAGGGAAGATTTCCGCTCCACGTAGAGCTCAGGGATCTCACAAGCGACGACTTCTACAGGATTCTCACTGAGCCTACGAACGCCATGACGAAGCAGTACAGTGCGCTTCTCGCGACTGAGAACGTCAGAATCGAATTCGAGGATGAGGCCCTCAGGAGAATCGCGGACATCGCATACTCAGTGAACAAGACCAACGACAACATCGGAGCAAGAAGACTCCATACCGTCATGGAGAAGCTTCTTGAGGAGCTCAGCTTCTCGGCCGACGAACTCTCGGGACAGACCATTACGATAACTCCCGCCTACGTCGACGAGAGACTCGGCTCCATCGTGAAGGACCAGGATCTCAGCAGGTACATACTCTAGGAGGAGAATGTGCAGTACATAACGATTGTGTCCTCTTCCTACGAGGAGGCTGTAAGGGAAGCAAAGGAAAAGTACGGTGACTCGATCAGGGTCCACTCGAGGCGCGACTTCACGACCCAGGGCGGGCTCTTCACGAAGAAGCAGAAGAAATGCGAAATCACCTGCTACATCTCTTCGTCCTCACGGTCCTCTTCCGACAAGGGCGAGGACATGAACGAGTTCGAGAAGGAGGCCAAGACCCCCGATCCGATGAGCATAAGTTCCGCAGACCGCCTGAATACGGAAATCCACAGGGGAACGAGTGCGGGACTGAGGGAGGCGGAGAGACTCCTGAGCCTCAACTACATCTACGGCCCCTTACGCGAACACCTGCTCGAGAATCTCTCATGTACGGCAGAGGAGTGTCCGAGAGTCCTCAGCGAAAGGATGATCGAATCCACGCGAATGGATTACGAAGCGCAGATCCACCCCTCCCGCGTCGTCGTGTTCCTCGGTCCCACGGGAGCCGGAAAGACCACGACACTTGCAAAGGTCGCGTACATGTACAAGGCCGCGGGAAAGAAGGTTGGACTCATCACTCTCGACTCTTACAGAGTGGGGGCATTCGAGCAGATCAAGGCATTCGGGGAGGCTCTGGACATTCCCGTCAGCATGGTGGGGCGCGAGGACCAGCTTGTCTCGTCTCTCGAGCGCTACACCTACTACGACCTCATCCTCGTCGATACGATGGGACTCTCGAGCAGAGACCTCGAGCTCAACCTCAGACTCAAGGGAATGGGAATGCAGCTCATGAAGATGAACACTTCCTTCTCACTCATCGTCTCCGCTTCCATGAAGGAGGAGGACATGATGAGACATTACGAGCGATACAAGGATGACTTCAAGATCAATTCGATAATAGTCACGAAGCTCGACGAATCGAGGACTATAGGAAACGCTCTTTCGTTCTCCTACCGTGTAAGTCTTCCGATACTCTTCTTCACGGACGGCCAGAAGGTCCCCGAGGACCTGGAGAAGGCTTCGACGGACGTGATTGTCCAGAATCTCATAGGCTTCGGTCTCGACACCAGGGCATACCGCGGACAGCTCTGACTATATACGGCCGTTTCTTCTAAGGGCACTCTCGATCAGTGAGAGTGCTTCGCTTTCAGTATCGGAGACATAGATGAAGTACGACGAGAGGGGAGTGCACTCCTCGAGGGAAATGCAACTCTCCCTCGGAAAAAGAACCGTCTCGTATTCATCCGAGTGCGAGTAGGTTATGGCTGAGAGGAGCATCGAATCCACTTCTCCGTAATAGGCGAGAATCTCGCCTCTGGAGTTGAGTATTGCCGCAGTGAGTGTGACGTCTTCCTCCTCGAGGGAAGAGAGAAGAATCTCCTCCAGGAAGAGGTCTATTGTGAGCACGAGGTCTTCGCCTCTCACGGTTCTTTCGTTGAGGGTCGGAGCAGCACTGAGGTAATCGTTGTACTTTTCCTCTATTCCTCCCTCTCCAGAGTGCGATGAGCTGCTCTTTCCGAGAAGAAAATCGAGGAAGGTGTAGGGGAAGGAGCGGTAGGAGCCCGTACTGAGAGAGACTCTGCTGCCGATTCCGGCTTCCGAGATTATATTTTCTATCTCATCTGTTATGGAGAGAGAAGTGACACTGAGGGGAACGAAGTAGGTTCCGTTCTCGACGAGTGAAGCAATTTCGAGTGCCGACAGACCGGTATAGTCTGCAATCACGGATGCCGCTTCCTGCACTCCGTCCGCGGAGGAGAAGAGGAACCCCGTCGTGGATGTGTCGAAGGCGAGGGTGTTGCCGCGTCTGTCGTAAATCGTACCGCGTATGTTCCTTACGGAAACGACGGGATCGGAGTAGCCTGCGGAGGCGGAAGACGAGAGGATAACGGCCCTGACGATGAGGAGAAGAGAGGCAGAGAGGGCGAATATAAGAAGAATAAAAGTTCTGCCCTTGTTGCCTTTGTTTTCCATATCAATATAATAAAAACGATAGAAGGGAATGTCGAGAGATGGCCAGAGGCGATTATGATGATATGGTTACGGATGACGGCAACAGAAGGCTGAGACGAGGTAACCGCAGGACAGTGCTCGCAACACTCTTCTTCATCATCGTAGCCCTCATAGTTCTCGTTATCTATCTCATCGCGAACCCCGCCGAGAGCGTCAGCATTACAAAAGAGAAGACAGAAACGGAAGAGAAACGTGATACTTCCTCAACTGACACGAAGAAGTCTTCTCTCTTCAATTTCTCCGATACATCCTCATCGGAGGAGAAGGAGAAGACTGAAACCGGACTGAGGGAAACAGTTGAAAGCGGCACTTCCTCAACAGACACGAAGAAGTCCTCTCTCTTCAATTTCTCAGATACATCTTCTTCCGTGAAAGAGGAAGACACGGAAAACGCACTCCCGGATGATTCAGTTACAGTGGAAGAGTTCCGGACTTCTCGAGCAGTGGACACTGTCCTCCTCACGGAGGAACCTTCAGCAACTGAAGCTGCTGCCAATGAAGAATCTCTGTCTCCTGTTGCTGCGGAAACAGATTCCCTGGAGGAACCTTCCGCTTCAGAATCAGTCATAAGAGGAGAATCTTCCGTATCTTTGGAAGGAGAGCTTAGCGTTGAAGCTCCCGGGTCTGAACAGATGGAAGAACCTGCAGCGGAAAGTGCATCATCCGTTTCGACTCGGAATGAAGACGAAGCTTTAACTGTAACCCGGACAATTGTGGACATGCCGGATGAATCTCCTGAGAAGGGAATTGACGCTCAGAGAGCCGACATGGAGGAAACTGCAGCGGGTACGTCTCCGGACGAGGAAGAGAGTACTGTTGAGAGTGTTGCACTGAAAGTGGTTGAAGCTCTCTCGGAATCGGAAGGTATCATAACCAGAACAGCTGAGAATATTTCTTCGGCTCTTGAAGCATCAGCAGAACCGGCCCCGGATGTTGAAGGCGTTGTCTCGGCGATAGCTGAAAGAGTACCAGGGAAAGAAGAAGTCATCGGTGCTGTAAAGGACCTTGTTGACACTGTAGCTGCTGCAGTAGTACCCGGTGAAGAAACAGCCGGGATTGAGGAAGAAGCAACCGTCAGCGAAGAGGCGCCTGCTGTCGAAGAGGTAATCACTACGGAAGAGAGCGCTGCTGACGAAGAGGTAATCATTACCGAAGAGAGCGCTGCTGACGAAGAGGTAATCATTACCGAAGAGAGCGCTGCTGACGAAGAGATGATCACTACCGAAAAGAACGCTGCTGACGAAGAGACATCCGCTCAATCGGTTGTCGAGACGACAGCTTCATCTTCTGAAGAAACTGCTGCTCCCGCCGTGGAGGAAACGGATAAAGTTACGGAATTCACTTCCAATATGGAAAACAGCGCAGACAGTGTTGAGAAAACGATTCTTCCCGAAGACTCTCCGGCCTTTGATACTGTCGGAAGCGCCGATAATGCTGCAGACGAAGTGGAAATTGAAGAGGAGGTCGTGCCTCCTCGAGAGCCGGAAGCTGCAGATCCCGTGCTTCTCATCGAAGCGGAAGATGTCGTCGCAGGATCATCCTCCCGGAGAGAAGGTGGTTCTCTCGTAATCAGCGGGAAAAGCGGAAGCGCCGTGAAGTCTCCCGCAGCCGGAACCGTCATAGAGGCTGGAAGGGAAGGGGGCAGAAAGTACGTCATCGTTCTCGACGGAGACGGAGAAGCAGTAAAGTACAGCGGCTTCGAAAGAGTCACGGTGAAGGTGAAGTCGAAAGTGAAGAAGGGAAGTGTACTCGGCTCCATAGGCTCCTCGTCCGATTCAACAATTACTCTTACTTCTGTTTCTCTCGAATAGTCTGTCCGGTTTTTTTTGTTAATTGTTCTTTTTTTCCCATGAAATGGGATGTAGAATGAAATTATATCAATATTTGTGGGGGATTCTATGAAGAGAAACATTAGATTCTTCGTAATCTGTCTGATTGCAGTTCTTGTCTTTACTTCATGTGCAAGTACAGAGAAGATTGCAGAGGAACTTCCCGGTGTACTTTACATTAACGGGTATCCTGTCACGTTCGAGCTCGACGGTGGTGAACTGCTCGATGGTGAACTTGAAAAGACAATAAAGAATGCAAAGGGAGCAGCTGTCGTAACTCTGCCGGAAGCCGGAAAGAACGGATACACGTTCCTCGGCTGGACACTTGAAGGCTCCGAGGCAATGACGAGCATCGTCAGTGAGACCGTTACAGCTCCGATTACACTTCACGCTTCATGGGAAATCGTCTATTACCCCATTACTTATAAGAGTGCATTCGTTTCAGGTTCCGGCAGGGATTCAAAGGATATTCCCGAAATCGAAAATCTCGCATATCTTCCCGTAACATATACTGTCAGTGATGCAGGTTCAGCTCTCCCCGAACCGGAAATCGAAGGCTTTTTCTTCATGGGATGGCTCGAGGAAGGTGACAGCGAGAAGAATCTCACAAAGAATTATGTGCTCAGGGAAGGCATGACGGGTGCAAAGACCGCCGTGGCATACTGGGACGTCACATACAACATCAATTACGACATGTCCGGCCTCGTCGCCAACGATCCCGAACCCGTTGTGGAAGTTGATGTTCCCGAAGAAGTGGTTGTTGTGAAGGACCCGTTCCCCGCAACATACACCTCAAAGGAGGGAGCTGAAATCGGATCCCCCGAGAGAAAGGGCTTCGAGTTCGCAGGCTGGGCTGAAAAGACGGAGGATGAAGAGAATCTCAAGACCAGGGCGAAGGCCGACTATGTAATCGAAATCGGTGAAAGAGGGGACAAGGACCTTGTCGCTGTATGGAACCGCCTTTCTTATTCAATTACCTATACTCTCGGGAACGGAAAGCTCGAGGGCTCGAATCCGTCTTCCTATGTCTTCGATTCCGAAGCGGTTGCTCTTCTGTCCCCGACAAGGGAATACTACGATTTCGCAGGCTGGATGGATGAAGAAACCGGAAAGGTCTACCTCGGATCATTCACAGATACAGACCTTGCAAGAGACGTAAACCTCACGGCTGTGTGGACACCCGTTCACTATGCGCTGACGTTCGAGCTTGACGGAGGACGCTTCGACGAGGATGTTCCCTCCTACTACACATACGAAACTCCTACCTTCACAGTCCCCGAACCCGTCAGAGACGGCTACGTCTTCACCGGCTGGACAACAGAAGAGGAAGTAGCGCTTGATCCCGTTCTCTTCACTCTCACATTCACTGTCCAGAACGTCGACATCGTCGTGAGAATCTATTCCACATACAGTGAATTCGTTCTTCCGCTCGGAGTGACGGACAGCACAGTCGAAGCTGTTTCCATGTATCTCGGAAGGGAATTCCCCGAAGCGGAGACGAGTGCAAACGGGAATATCGTGAAGCTCGATTACAGCCTTGCTGATCCGACTCTCATCGAAGGCATCATCAGAAACTTCACTCTCGATGCGGGATTCATCTACGGTGACTATACATCATCGGAAACTGCAGATGCCGCATACTCCGGGATTACAATCCAGCAGGGAAGCACCGGCGCGAAGAAATATACCGCTCACTGGTCAATTCTCACATACACTCTCGCTTACGGTGAGGAAGAGGAATATGCTCCGAGAATCCAGGAAGTGATTCCCGAGAATCCGACGACATACACAGCCGAGGACATCGTCACGATCCGGAACCCCGAGAAGTTCGGTTACGACTTCATGGGCTGGGTACTCGAGGACGAGGAGTATACAGAGGCGAAGAGAAATCTCGTACTCGAAGAGGGTACAACTGGCAACAGGTTCTACATTCCTCTCTTCAGACTTCATAACTATTCTGTCTCCCTCAATCTCGACGGCGGAAGAATCTCCGTTCCCCTCACATTCACGATCGAGGACGAGAACTTCGAAATCGGCGAGCCCGAGAAGGACGGCTACACGTTCATCGGATGGCTCTCGGAAGACGGATCGGTGAAGAAGACCGTCACAGTCGAATGTGCAGAGGGAAGGGACTGTGTGCTTGCCGCTCTCTGGGAGACAGTCGACTACACAATCACATACGACCTCAACGGAGGCAGAATGGAGAAGGGCAGCGGAGAGAACCTCACATACTACACTGTCGAATCTGCTCCGTTCACACTCATCAATCCCGTCCGCGACAGATATGAGTTCGCAGGCTGGGTCCTTAGCGAGAACGACGTTCCGGAGACCGAATACACATTCAATCCTTCCGTTGCAGCTGACTGCACACTGAAGGCAGAGTGGGTCGAGAAGGAATACTCGATTGTCTACGACCTCGACGGCGGCAGTTTCGAATATGCCGACTCGAATCCCGTGTCCTTCACTGCATTCTCCGGCAACATCATCCTCTCATCTCCTACCAGGGACGGCTACACGTTCATCGGCTGGGTAGAAGAGGGTAAGGAAGACTGCAGACCTCATGTAAGCTATGTCATCAGAAGTGCTGAGGTTTCCTCAGACGTCTGTCTCAAGGCACTCTGGAAGGAGAGCACATACTCCATCACATACAATCTCAACGGCGGTTACTACGAGAGAGGAACAGAAGCAAACAGGACAACCTATTCTCTCTCTGACGATTCCTTCGTGCTCTCGTCGCCCGTAAGGGACGGTTACACGTTCCTCGGATGGGTAAAGGGTGAGACGGATCTTCCCGTCACAGGCCTCACTGTCGATACCTCAGTCGGCACGGATCTCTCGTTCGAAGCTTTGTGGTCAGCTGATGAGTATACAATCACGTACGTTCTCGACGGCGGTGAGTACCTCTACGGTAACTCCAACCCGGAGACATATACTGTCGAATCCGTAATCACACTTGCATCTCCGCACAAGGACGGCTACACCTTCCTCGGCTGGGTGAGAAGCGGTGATCCGACGGAGACTGTCTCGGCTGGTCAGAGAATCGCAAAGGGAACAAAGGGCGACCTTACGTTCTATGCAAAATACGAGCAGACTCTCGTTGCAACGGGTGAGGCTACAAGACTACAGAAGGAAATAAGAGTCATCGGTAAGGACGGTATTGCAAGACCCGACTGGGTGATCAGCGTCCCGTCATCATCCGCTTACTACTATGCAAAGGCATACTCTGCAGACGGCAGTCTGGATAACGCAGTAGATCTCTGCAGAGAGAAACTTGCCGAAGTCATCTCGACATCCGTCAGCATCGTCGCAAAGACAGTCAACGGAGTCTCGTACGAGACGAAGACTGTCGAGAGCAACGCTGATGTAAGGGGAAGCGAGCTTGTCGAGTACTGGGAGGATACGGCAGGCGGAATCTGGGTACTCATGAGGGTACAGCGCTGAGGGTAAAGGCGGGCCCGCCCGGGCCTGCCCGATGAGGTTAATATGAAAAGCAGAAAACAGTTTATTGCAATTCTCATCCTCATGCTGCTGTCTCTATTCATCTCTCCCTTAATGGCAGAGACACCGTCCAACGGGGAAAGCTATACCTATACTTTCCCCGGCGACGGAGACATGAACACGCTCGTGTTCACATTCTCCAGAGCAAAGGGCGGTTATGTCCTCAAGGATGTTCCGTACTGCTACGGAGAAGTTGTGATTCCTTCTGAAATCAACGGATACCCGGTGGTCGAGATAGGCCCGTATGCCTTCTACGGCAACAGAAACCTGAAGGGAGAGTTATATCTTCCGTCAACTGTCAGGAAGATCGGCGAGTACGCATTCGCAGACTGTTCGCTGACGGGAGACCTCTTCATTCCGTCCTCTGTCGAGGAAATCGGAGAGAGGGCGTTCTTCGCGTCATCGTTCGACGGTGGACTCTATCTCAATGATAACCTTACCGTCATAAGTGCTTACGCATTTGCGTATACCGATCTCACCGGATCTCTCGTAATCGGAGGGAATATAAGGGAAATAGAAGATGGTGCGTTCATGTACTGTGATTTTTCCGGAGACCTCATTCTGAGTGAAGGTCTGGAGTCAGTCGGGGCATCTGCCTTCGAGGGCAATGAGAAGCTGTCGTGTGACATCGTGCTTCCGTCATCTCTCAAAACTCTCAGTGCAAGCGCATTCAGTTACTGCAGCGGTCTCAACGGTCATTACATCATGAACGACAAGGGGGCATATGTAATGAGAGGCCTGGATAAAGTCGAGGTTAACAATTGAGCAAGAAGATTATATTTTTATCATTACTCCTGGTGCTGCTGACTCCGCTCTTTGCGCGCGGTGCGGCAGAGAAGGTCTCCGAAAGCGGTGTTCACGGCCTCTTCTCTGTTATAAGGGAGACTGTCGGACTGCCGTCACTTGATAAGGAAGAGGAAACGGCGGATGAAGAGGACAGACTTCTCCTTACCGAGCACTTCTCCTCTAACGGCTATGAGTCGGACATAGAGGGTTACTCAGATCATGCCCGTTTTTCTCTTCCGGAGGGACTTAAGGAGAGTGACGTCGGTTTCGTAATGAAGAAAGCTCTCTCGGAGCTCGGTGCTGCCGATTTCGTATCTTTCGAGATAAGCAGCAGGACTCTTGTTGTCTTTTATCCGGAGCAGACGGAGGAATCCCTGAAGGCACTGTACGAAGCACTTGCTTCATATCTGAAGACACTCATCGATTCCCTTACTCCTCCCGGAGAGCCGGAGGTTGCAGTCGCAGAGACTGTTGCAACGGAAGAAAGTGTCGCGGCTCCCGTAGTGGAGGTGGCGGAGACGGAAAGTGAAGGCGTAGTTGCTGACGACGGCGCTGAAAAACCATACAGGGTAAGCTTCAGCTACAGGGGAATCAAGACGGACATCGAGGGATACAAGACGTATACAAACGTCTACATTCCGCTCGGAGTAACGAAAACCGATGTCCAGGGCGTTGTGTCCTTCATGCTCGAGAAGGATCCTTCATTCCTCCTGAGGTCTTTCAGAATCGACGGTGCTAAGGTCGTGTTCACGTATTCTGAACAGTCTGCCGAAAAGATCATCGAAACTGTTGATTCCCTCCAGGAATACCTCAGGGCATACATCGACAGCATCTTCGACAGAGCGGTAACTGCAGAGAAGAAGACAGAAGCATTCGAGTACAGGTTCGGAATTGATGCGGGAATAAGGGGAAAGTTCGAATACATCAAGGATACGACGCACATATTCCCGACTGTGACAGCGAGAGCCGACATGATTCTCTTCTCATGCTTCTTTGCAGAAGCCAACGCCGAGGTCATGATGTACAGGAGCGACAGTTATTTCCTTGTCGTGGGAGCTGCAGAGGCACTCGCGGGGGTGAGAATCGGAAACGACAGCTTCAACTTCTTCGGTTTCTACGGTGCAAGATACACTCTCAGTACGAAGAACTCCGGTTTCAGCGGAGGCATGGAGAGAACCTACGGAGGCGGAATGCAGATAGGGCTGGGTAAGTATGCGGACTTCAGACTGATGTACGAACACTTCAACGACGACAACTACTACAACGTCTCCCTCGGAGTCAGATTCTGAGAAAGGAGAATGTTCATTCCAGACAGGGCGGTTTCCGCCCTGTTTGTCATTTATCTCTCTATTTACTATATTATATACATGGACACTAATAAATTTGCAGTTCTGATAGACAGTGAGAACGTATCTTACAGGTACGTCGACATAATAATGGACGAGCTTGCGAAGGAGGGAACGATTACATACCGCCGTATCTACGGTGACTTCTCGTCCTCCCTTACGCGAGGCTGGAAGGACACGCTCCTCCAGTATTCGATTATTCCCGTGCAGTCCTTCCCGTACACAAGCGGAAAGAACAGCACCGATGCAACGATGGTAATTGACGCCATGGACATCCTCTATACGGGCAAGGTCGACGGCTTCTGCCTGGTATCGAGCGACTGTGACTTCACCAGGCTGGCATCGAGACTCAAGGAAGCGGGGATGAAGGTCATAGGAATGGGGGAGCAGAAGACACCGCCGGCATTCGTTGCGGCATGCTCTGAATTCAAGTACCTCGATCTTCTCTATGCAGAGAGCCAGAAGGAGAAGGACGACAAGCCGCAGAAGAGTGAAAAGACCGAGAAGAAGGGCGGCTTTGCGAGCGAGAGGGTGATTGAAAGATACATCCGCGCCCTCATTGACGAGGAGGAGGGCGAGTACGTCAATGTCGCGACTATCGGAAGCGCGCTCAAGAACAAGTACTCCGACTTCGACTGCCGTAACTACGGCTACAAGAAGCTCAGCGCATTCCTTCAGCATCTGGGGTACGACACGAAGAAGGACAAGATATATCTCGACTGATGAATACAAAGGGCGGCTTTTCGGGCCGCCCT
>CAVILL010000007.1:0-49345 GCA_963643635.1 Sphaerochaetaceae bacterium
TTAAGATGATTCATCAGTGCCCTCTGCCGTGAAGGTGGAGGGCACTTCTGTCGGGGAAGGAAGGTGAATAGGAATGGAAATGCGGGGCCTTTTCACTAAGGCCGGGGACAGATGTCGAAGTCGGGGTATCTGAAGGAATCGAAGGGGCAAATCCGATGTCTTTTTCCTGAGACTGTTGCACTTAACAGACAGAGAAATCATATCCGGAAAGGTGAGCAGGGATGCCGGGAGAGATTGCTGATTCTGCTCGTTTAGAAGTGCAGAGGTTGTGTGTAAATCTGCCGGGAGTGTGAGAAAGAGGGGGCACAGTCCCGTCTGCACATTAAAATCCGGTGATATATCATGACAGGAAGACCGGATTCTCCGTTCTGTAACCTCCAGGGTGACAGATAAGGTGAATGAAAAGTCTCTTCAGTTTCTTTCGCTTATACCTGATGAGCCGACATATACATCAAGTGTCCCTTCAGGGGAAGTGAGTATCAGAGAAGGAAAACGGTATTGCAGAAATTGAAGGCAATGAAGGAAAGAGGAATGCTTGAGTGTATCGGTTCTGATCAGAAGGGGTATTTGAAGAGCAAGAGCAATTTATAAATCGGCATTTTCATGCCATATAGGATATTCCTTGCATCAGATTCCAAAGCAAAACGGAATTGATCAAATAATCTTTCAATTTTGCGTTCTTGTTGCAGTATAAGTATATGGAAAGCAACAAGACTGCACTGCCTCAATTGGATAGCATCGATGACATAAAGGTAAAGATATACACCGTACGCGGAGTACAGGTGATGCCCGACTCGGATCTGGCCGGAATATATGGTTATGAAACAAAGAATTTTAATCGACAAGTGAAAAACAACATGGAGAAATTTGATGAAGATGACTTCATGTTCCAACTCATCAAAGAAGACCTTGAAAAGCTTTCAAGGTGCTAAAATTTCACCTTGAACAGAGGCTCAGGCAGAGGAAGTAACATAAAATATCTTCCATATGCATTCACCGAACAGTTAATGACGGTTCTGAAGGGAAATCCGGCTGTCAAACAAAGCAAAATGCTTGTCAGACTGTTCAAACAGGTGAGACAGTATCTTAGAGAATATTAGCTTTTATCAGAACATGTTAAAGATTGATTTGAGGCTGCTTGAGCATGATAAAGCCATAGGAGAAATTTTAAGGAAGCTTGAAGAGCCAAGGCAGAAGAAGGCTGTTCTCTTCTTCCGCGGTCAGATGTTCGATGCCTTCTCCTGCATTGCAGATGTCATCAGAACAGCAGAAAAGGAAATCATCCTACAGATACGGCAACTCTTGATCTGCTGTCAAAGAAGAGAGAAGGAGTAGCGGTCTTTATCTACACAGGCGAGAAGCACTCGAAGCTTACAGAAAGCGAGATTGACTCTTTCAACAGGGAGTACCCTTCTCTTGCAGTGAAATACACAACAGAGTTCCATGACCGTTTTCTGATCATCGACAGGAAAACTCTCTTCCACTCGGGAGCATCGCTGAAGGATGCGGGAAAGAAAGCATTCGAGATAAGCGAGATAGATGACGAAAAGCAGATGGAGGAGATTCTGAGAAGACTGTAAAGTCAGTCCGTTGACTTCCCGTTTTCACGTAATAGCATAGTAAAATGACGACAATGGTGGTTTTGAAACTGGTTTATTACGGCAAAGTTGTGCATTTCTGCTGCTGAAAATGCAGTTTGGGCGATAAAATACAGCCGTTTTCGAAGTATCGTTACGGCTGTTAAGTTGTATATTTACGGTCTATACCAGGAACGGGGCTCGAACCCGTACGGACTCACGTCCAGGAGATTTTAAGTCTCCAGTGTCTACCATTCCACCACCCTGGCACAGCAGAAAAATCATAGCCGGTTATCCCGTTTTTGGGAAGTAGTGGAGATTTCTTTGACGATGGGCTAGAATTGATTATCTTTCTATGGAAACCGCAGGAGGTTTTTTATGACAAGCTGGAAGGATTTCTTCATCGGACTCGGAAGCGGATGTGCTGTCGCTCTTATCATATGGCTCGTTTATGTCTTCAGACTTCACCTCGAGAAGAAGAGGGGAAAGGCAGAGAAGGACAAGCTCAAGGAGATGCTCACGTCACGCATGGAAATCGAGAGCGACGGCGTGAACAGGCTCAAGACGGAGAACGAGGAACTCAGGAGGTACAACGAGAACCTCCGTGTCTCGCTTCAGACTATGAGTCAGAAGCCCGGACGGAAGGAAGTCGAGAGGCTTCAGGTCTATCAGAAGGCTGTCGACAGACTCACGATCAACAGCCCAGGCTTCGGTGCTGCATGGCAGGCTGCCCTCAAGGAGAGCGAGGAGGAGTTCAGCAAGACGTACAGCGGAGTCATTCCGTTCATCCGCCGTGTCATCCCCGGGCGCACGAATGCCCAGCTCATGGATGCGGAGGATGTCAACTCGACTGAGGTCTAACCCTTCTTTTCCTCAAGTTCAAACCAGCGTTCGGTCTTTTCATCGAGCGCTTTTTTCTTGTCCTCGTAGGCGCGGGTACGCTCTTCGAGAGTGCCGAGTTCTGTCTTCTCTGCTGTTGCGAATGATTCCTCCAGCGCTGCTATTTCATTCTCAAGTTCTGCTATTTCGTTCTCGATGGAAGAGAGTTCCTTCTCCTCCCTGTAACTGAGGCCCTTCTTCTCCCTTGGTTTCCTCGTGTCGGCCTTTCTTTCTGTCTCTCTTGCCTTTTCCTCTTCCTCCTTCTTTTCCCTGTACTGGGTGTAGTTACCCGGAAAGAGGGTGATTTTTCCTTTATCTATGACGAAGAGGAAATCGACCGAGCAGTCGAGGAATGTGCGGTCGTGCGAGGAGATTATCGCGCAGCCGGGGAACGAGGAGATGTAGTCTTCGAGATTCTCCATCGTCGGGATGTCGAGGTCGTTCGTCGGCTCGTCGAAGAGTAGGAAGTTCGGGTTACGGATGAGACGCGTTATGAGATAGAGCCTTCGTCTCTCTCCGCCCGAGAGCATGTTGACGGGAGTGCGCTGGCTCTCGACGGGAAAGCCGAAGAGTTCCAGAAAGCGTGAAGCGGTGACGTCGTCGCCGCTTGTGTATCGTACTCTGTTACCGAAGGACTCCGCGTATTCGAGTGCAGTCTTCTCTCCGTCGAGGTTCCTTCCGTTCTGGTCGTAGTAGCCGAAGACGGTGTTTATCCCGATGTCCACTGTACCGTCGTCGGGAGCGCGGTGGCCGCTGAGAATATCGAGGAGGGTGGACTTACCGGAGCCGTTGGGACCGATGAGTCCGATCTTCACGCCCTTCGTGAAGGAGTAGGTGAAGCCGGAGAAGAGAGTGCGCCTGCCGTAGCGGGCGGTGAGGTTATCGATGTCGAGTATCTTCTTTCCGAGTCTTCTGTCGAGGGATGAAAACTGCGTCATCCTGTCGTCCCTGACCTTCCTGACCGATGCTTCCATCTCCTCGATTCTGTCCTTTCTGCCCTTGTCCTTTCCAGTACGGGCCTGCGGACCACGCATGAGCCAGACAAGTTCTCTTCTGAGGATCGTCTTCAGTCTCTCCTGCTCCTTCTCCTCCATCACGAGTCTCTCTTCCTTTCGTTCAAGGTATGCCGTGAAGGATCCCGGGTGACGGTAGAAGTGCTTCCTGTCGAGTTCCCATATCGTAGTGCAGACGGACGAGAGGATGTGGCGGTCATGGGTTACCGTTATGACTGCAGCCCTGGTGGACTTTATCCAGTCTTCGAGGTATTCGATAGTCTCTATGTCGAGGTGGTTCGTGGGCTCGTCAAGGAGTACGAGGTCGGCATTCATGGCAAGAACACGGGCCAGGGCAGTCTTCTTCTGCTCACCTCCGCTGAGAGCTGCCATCTTCTCTTCTCCCGTGAAGCTTTCGCCCATCTCGGTGAGGAATGCCATGTACGAGCGCCCGATGTCCCAGAGGTTGTCCCTCTCTATTATCTCGCCAAGTCTTACGCTCTCCTTCGTGTCTCCCTCACTGAGGGCCTTTCTGTATCTGTTGAGTATGCTTATGTTGCTGTCGTCCGCTTCATAGAGGTACGAGGAGACCGTGGCACCGGGAAGGAAGGTCACCCTCTGCTCGAGGAACGCCGTTCTCGTGCCGTTCTTCATCGACACCTTTCCCTCGTCGGGAGTGATACGGCCTGTTATCGCCTTGAGGAACGTAGACTTTCCCTCTCCGTTTCTGCCGACTATGCCGACCTTCTCGCCCTCCATTAAGCCGAGGGTTACGTTTTCGAAGAGAGGTTCGTCCTTTACTGTCTTTTCAAGATTCTCGATGGATAGAATGTTCACGCATCAATATTACAGAAAAGAGAAAAGAAAAAACAGATTTCTCGATTGAATATCGCGGGGAGGATTTCTTATCATGGCAGCATGACTAAGGATGTGAATCTGGTACTGACGCCCCCGGAGGCGTCCGATGAGAATGCCGTTATAAGGAAGGTCTCCTCGTCCCTCGGGTTGTCCCGTAAGAGGATAAGCGGCATCAGATACATCCGCAGGAGCATCGATGCGAGGCGCTCCGACGTCAGAATCAACCTCCTCGTGAGGGCATTCATAGACGAAGAGGTTAAGAGCACCTGGGAGAAAACCGTCTTTCCAGTCCTTGACGAATCATCTCCCGTCTCAGTCGTCGTGGGCTCGGGGCCCGCGGGGCTCTTCTGTGCCCTGACGCTTCTCGAGAAGGGAATAAGACCCGTTGTTCTCGAGAGGGGAAAGGATGTACACGAGAGGAAGAAGGACTGCGCGCTCCTCTCTGCAAGAGGTGTTATCAACTCAAACTCCAACTATTCCTTCGGTGAAGGCGGTGCCGGGGCATACTCAGACGGCAAGCTCTTCACACGCTCCGTCAAGCGCGGGGATGTGGGAAAGGTTCTTTCCCTCTTTGTTCAGCACGGAGCTGACGAGAGCATACTCTACGAGGCACATCCCCACATCGGAACGGACAGGCTTCCCTCTGTCATCGAGAACATCAGGAATACGATTATAAGAAGCGGAGGAGAGGTTCATTTCAACACGCTTGTGACCTCTCTCATAAGGAAAGACGGCAGGGTGACCGGGGTGAGGTGCTCCGACGGACGGGAATATACGGGAAGCGTGATTCTCGCAACCGGACACTCTGCAAAGGATGTCTACCGCTTTCTCGAGAGGGACGGAATAACACTCGAGCCTAAGGACACCGCAGTCGGTGTCAGGGTCGAGCATCCGCAGGCTCTCATCGATTCCATCCAGTATCATTCGCCGCAGGGACGGGGGCTTTATCTTCCTCCCGCGACATACTCCTTCGTTACTCAGGTTGGAGGCAGGGGAGTATATTCCTTCTGCATGTGCCCCGGCGGCTCTGTCGTACCCGCAGCAACGGAAGATGGCATGCAGGTCGTCAACGGCATGTCCTCCTCCTCGCGTTCGGGCCGCTTTGCAAACGCCGCATTCGTCGTCCAGATAAGAGAGAATGATATCCCCTCGGGCGGTGTATGGGCGATGATGGACTGGGTCGAGAGCATTGAACGGAGGTCCTTCATCGAAGGCTTCAGGGCTCCCGCAGTGAGGATGACCGACTTTGTCGAAAGGAAGGTGTCATCGACGCTTCCTCAGTCGACTTATGCTCCGGGCTGTGTCTCCTCGGACCTTTATTCGGTTCTCCCTCCGCTTGTCTCAGATTCACTTGCCTCGGGCTTCAGGGACTTCGACCGCTTCACAAGAGGAAGATTCATTACCGGGGACGCGCTTCTTCTTGCCTCTGAAACGAGAACGAGCGCACCCGTGAGAATAATAAGGGATGAACGTTACAGGGTAACTGACGGTCTCTATGCCGCGGGCGAAGGCGCTGGCTATGCCGGGGGAATCGTCAGTGCGGCAGTGGACGGCACCGAGACTGCAAAGAGAGCGGCGGAGGATATATGGAACCGCAGCTGACACTGAAAAGGGGAATACTTGACGGTCTTCCCATCTTCATCGGGTATTTTACGACCGCGCTTGCGTTCGGTCTCATGAGTACGACCCTTTCGTTTTCACTCCTTGAAACCTGGCTTACGTCCTTTCTCGTCTACGCGGGGTCCTCGCAGTTTCTGATTCTCACCCTTCTCAGAAGCGGGGCGAACACAGCCGTTGTCGTCATCTCCGTATTCTTCATCAACTCGCGCTACATATTCATGGCGTCCTCTCTCTCTCCCAGGCTTGAGACCACGAGTGTACCGGGACGTCTCTTTGCCGGATTCAGTACAACCGATGAGGTCTTCTCCATCTGTTCGTTCAGAAACGGGAAGATCACTATGCCGTACCTTCTGGGACTTTCTCTCACCTCCTGGACGGGGTGGTGGAGCGGAAGCATAGCCGGAGCTGTCGTGGGTGACTTCCTTCCCGATGTTGTCAGGAAGGCTTCGGTAATTACGGTCTATGCGATGTTCTCTTCTATTCTCGGCGGAGAGAGCAGAAAGAGCTTCAAGGCTCTCATCGTCTTCTCTATAAGCGCCGCCGTCAACTCTCTCATGATAGTCGTATTCGGACTTCCCCCGGGGCTTTCGATTGTCGTCTCGATGCTTACCGGAGCGGTGGCCGCTTCATTCATATATACTGACGAGGAGGTCGGACTCTGATGACTAGGATTCTTCTCATAATCATTCTTTCTGCTCTCGTTACCCAGGTTCCCCGTACGATTCCCTATTTCCTGTCCTTTACAGAGAAGCTTCCGAAGAGAATCAGGAAATGCATGATTCTCCTTCCCGTGTCGGCGCTGGGGGCTCTGATCTTTCCCTCCGTCCTTACGGATTTCGGAGGGGAGTGGTACGCAGGGCTTCTCGGAGTAGCTGCGGCATTCGTCTCGTCACGCTTCCGCCTTCCCATGATAGTATCCATTCTTCTTTCTCTTGCCGTCACGACACTTCTTCTTGTCGTCTAGACAAAAGAGAAGGAAGAGAATATATTCTTTCTGTTATGCGAACGTAGCTCAGTGGGAGAGCACTTCCTTCACACGGAAGGGGTCGCCAGTTCAATCCTGGCCGTTCGCATTTTTTTTAATGGACTTAATCTGTATATTTCCCCGTGAAGTATGGAGATTCATCTTTAAACGTTTCCCTGATCAAAAATCCACCTCGTTTCCGGGGTGGATGATACTCAGTTTTTCTCTGACTGTTATTTCTTCTTCTCCTCGATCTTTCTCTGTACGAGCTTCACGAGTTCGACAATCGGTATTACGAGAACTGCCAGTCCCATGGCAATCGAGTATTCGACAGTTCCGACGGGAGTGAAGCCGAAGAGGGCGGCGAGGGGCTTTATCTCAAGGACGGCAGTCGTGAGCACCAGAGACCCTGCCATTGCAGCCCAGAGTACCCTGTTGTGACTCTTGAGGGTGAAAATGGACTTGCGCTGACTTCGCATGTTGAAGGAGTGGAATATCTCGCACATGCTCATCGTGAGGAAAGCCATCGTCATTCCGTGGCTGCTTGAGCCGTGCGGAATGAGGAAGTGCCCGGCTTCGAGAGAGGCTCCGATTATGTACGAGAGAAGTGTGAGAGCCGTCACGAGTATTCCCTGGTAGATTATGTCTCCCAGCATTCCTCCCGCGAAGATTCCGTCGTCGGACTTACGCGGCGGGCGCTTCATCGTGTCCTTCTCGGCTTCCTCTAAACCCAGTGCGAGGGCGGGGAAGCAGTCGGTGACGAGGTTGATGAACAGGAGATGTACAGGATTCAGAAGCGTGAAGCCCATGACGGTAGCCGAAAAGACTCCTAGAACCTCGCTCATGTTCGAGCCCAGGAGGAACTGGATGGCCTTGCGGATGTTGTCGTAGATTCTTCTTCCTTCTCCGACAGCGGAGACGATTGTCGCGAAGTTGTCGTCTGCGAGAACCATGTCCGCAACGTTCTTCGTGACGTCCGTTCCCGTGATGCCCATTCCGACTCCGATGTCCGCACTCTTGATTGACGGAGCGTCGTTGACTCCGTCACCCGTCATCGCCGTAACCTTTCCGTTCTTCTTCCAGGCGTTGACGATTCTCGTCTTGTGCTCGGGCTGTACGCGGGCATAGACGCCGTAGTGCGTGATCTTCGCTGCAAGCTCCTCGTCCGTCATTCCCTCGATTTCGAGACCCGTGATAGCCTCGTCCTCGCTCTTTATGATTCCGAGTTCCCTTGCTATCGCAACGGCGGTGTCACGGTGGTCGCCGGTGATCATTACCGGTCTTATTCCCGCTTCCCTGCACTCGTCGATTGCAGCCTTCACTTCCGGTCTTACGGGGTCGATCATGCCCAGGAGGCCGAGGAAGACGAGGTCATGCTCTAGAAACTCCGGGGAGTTGCTCTCGGGCTTTTCATCCCAGCTGCGGCGGGCTGCCGCAAGAACTCTGAGAGCCCTGTCGGCCATGGCCTTGTTTTCTCCGGCTATCGCCTTCCTCTTTTCGGGAGTAAGAGGAAGGATGCTGCCGTCGGAGAGGAGGTAGTGGGTGCACTTTGCAATCACTACATCCGGTGCCCCCTTGGTGTACTGAACGTATCCGTCTGGTGTCCGGTGAACTGTACTCATCATCTTTCGTCCCGAGTCGAAGGGAGCTTCGTCGATTCTTTCTTCCTTCTTCTCAAGATCGTTCTTGTTCAGTCCGAGTGTAAGGGCATAGTTTACAAGTGCTGATTCCGTCGGTTCTCCCTCGGCCTTTCCCTCCTTCGTGAGAACGGCATCCGAACAGAGTGCCATGGCGATGGCCGTCTCCTCGTTCACTCCAGAGGATGCGACGACCGTCATCCTGTTCTGTGTCAGTGTTCCCGTCTTGTCCGAGCAGATGACCTCGGTGCACCCGAGTGTCTCGACTGCCGTAAGCTTTCTGATAACCGCATTGTGGCGGCTCATCTTCGTGACTCCGATCGAGAGTACGACTGTCACGACTGTCGCAAGTCCCTCCGGGATTGCCGCGACTGCAAGAGATACTGCAACCATGAAGGTCTTCAGGACAACCGTGAGGGCGTGACCCTGTCCGAGTTCGGAGCGTGACATGAAGAGATTGAAGAGGAAGATGAAGAGACAGATTATGAGGACCATCTTGCTCAGCATGGTTCCGAGCTCGTTCAGCTTCTTCTGAAGCGGTGTCTCTTCTGCGGCCGTTGCCTGGAGCGCTCCCGCTATCCTTCCCATCTCCGTCTCCATTCCCGTGGAGGTGATTACGGCCTTTCCTCTTCCGTAGACGACAGTCGAGCCCATGTAGCACATGTTCTTCCTGTCTCCGAGAGGAACTGCGGTCTTTCCGTCGGTAATTATTGTGTCGTTTGTCTTGTTGACGGGAACGGATTCTCCCGTGAGCGCTGCTTCCTCGATCTTGAGGGATGCCGATTCGATTATCCTGCCGTCTGCGGGAACTGCATCTCCCGCCTCGAGGAGGACGACGTCTCCCGGAACGAGGTCCGAGGAGTGTAGAGTCGTGTGTTCTCCGTCTCTCAGAACCTTGCATGTTGCGGCGGTCATAGTCTGCAGGGCTTCTATTGCGGCCTCGGCCTTGCTTTCCTGTATGACACCCAGTACTGCGTTGAGAACGACGACGACCATTATGATGATGACGTCGGCCCAGCCGCCTTCTCCCGAGACCATGCCGGTGACTGCACTGACGACTGCTGCAATCATCAGGATGATGAGCATCGGGTCTCTGAGCTGGTCGAGGAATCTCTTCAGAAGAGAAGGCTTCTCCTCTTCCCTGAGCCGGTTCGGACCGTATTTTTCCAGTCGTTTCCCGGCCTCTGATGCCGTCAGCCCCTCCCTTCCGGATTCCAGTTCCCCTAATACCTTCTCAACCGGATCCGAATACCAGTTCTTCATATGAATTCCCCCTCCAGGTGTGTAATGGAGAGCCATGGGCTCTTGAACAAGTATAGGGGGAAAGCGGCTAAGAAACAGTTAAGAGTTTGAATTGAAACGGTAGCCCACTCCGAGTTCGTTGGAGATGAACCATTCCTCTCCGATTCTGATGCCGAATTTCTTGCGTATGTTCGCCATGTTGACCTGGAGCTTCTTGATGCTTCCTTCGTCGCTCTGTCCCCAGACTCCCTTGATAATCGAGGAATATGTCATCATCTTTCCCGGTGATTCGCTGAGGAACGCAAGGATGTTGTACTCGGTCTGTGTGAGCTTGACTTCGTCTTCTCCGTAGAAGATGCGGCGTGCGTTGTAGTCTATGGTGAGAGAGCCGGAAGTGAAGATTCCGGATGGAAGCTTCCCGCTCTCCGCACGGTGCTGGTTCGTCCTCAGAAGTGCCCTGAGGCGTGCCAGGAGCTCGGGAGAGGAGAAGGGCTTCGTGACGTAGTCGTTGGCACCCTTATCAAGTGCCGTCACCTTGTCTCTGTCGGCTCCGCGTGCCGAGAGAACGAGGATGGGGACGAGATAGCGCTTTCTCACCTCGTCTATGAATTCCGTTCCGTCCCTGTCCGGGAGCCCCAGGTCGAGTATGACGACATCCGGCTGATAGGAGTAGAAGAGGGTTATGCCCTCGTTGTAGGATGAGGCGCAGATTGCCTGGTAGGAGTTGCTCTCGAGAAGCGTTCTTATGATTGAACGTATGTTCACGTCGTCTTCGACAATGAGAATCTTGTTGCGGTTGTTCGTCATTACTCCCTCTCCTTTTCGAGCGTGAACGAGAATGAGGCTCCCCTGTTTCTGTTCTCGGCCTTTATCGTTCCGCCGTGCGCGTTGATTATCGTCTGACATACGGCAAGTCCTATCCCCGCATAGCGTCCCTCCGCATTGCGGTCCCCGATATGTCCGTACATCGTGAATATGTTCCTGAGTTTCTTCTCGTCTATTCCGCAGCCGTCATCAGATACGGTGAAGAGTACATCGTCCTCTCTCTCCTTAACTGTGAGGAATATTGCGGTGTGTCCCTCCGCATGGACTGCTGCGTTCTCGAGCAGGTTTATGAGAACCTGGCTTATGAGGAGAGGGTCGACGCTGACGACGACGATGTCGTCCGGGAGCTCCACCTCCACCTTCTCTCCGGGGTGGGTTGACTGGAACTTCGTCATGACGGAATCGACGAGCTCGTCGAGGATTGTGGGAGTTCGTGTTATTTTCATTCCGTCGTTGTCGATACGCGTTACGGAGAGGAGGTTCTCCACCATTCTCGTAAGCCATGCCGAGTCGTCGTTGATCTTCTTCAGCATCTCCTTCTTCTGTCTCTCTGTGAGGTTCCCGCCGTCGAGAAGGAGGGAGGATGCCGTGTTTATCGTCGTCAGCGGCGTTCTGAGGTCATGGGACACGGCCCTCAGGAGATTGGCTCTCATCGTCTCCTTCTCCGCCTCCCTCTCTCTCTTCTGGTGCTTCTTGTTCTGTGTGACGAGAAGATTCGTGACGATGCTGATTGCAAGCATGACAACACCGGAGATGAAGTTGATGGGACGTATGAAGTCGAATGCGAAGTAGGGAACCGTGTAGGCGTAGTTTATGAGTATGACGGCGATGAAGGAAGCTGCGACTCCGTAGATGTATGATGTGGTGAAGAGTGCTATGACGAAGACCGCGAGAGCGAATATCGTGGAGATGTGCTCCGTGATATTCAGTTCGAAGAACTTCGCACTGATCAGATATGCCAGTGCAAGAAGAATGAGGGTTATGAAGATGTTCTTCAGTGCGTTCTTCACTGTATCCTGCCCTCGGCTCTGAGCTCAGTCAGTGCACGCGATGCAAGGTGCCACTTCATGCTGGTCTTTCCGTCTTTCACCGGGTAGAAGACGCGGCAGTGTCCCTTCCTGAAGGGAAGCTCGAAGTGCAGTCCTATCTTGAGAGTTGCGAGGAATACGTCTCCAAGGTCGTCATGCTCCTCGATGTTCTCCCCCTCATACGTTCCCCTGTAGTCCCAGCCCGAACGGGTGAGTCTCATCACTCCGCGTCCGACCTTGACGTAGTTGTCGATGCCCGGTCTGTCTATGGCGTAGTCGACTTCCTCTTCGAGTACGAAGTCTTCCTTTTCAGCTTCCTTCTTCATTTCCTCAAGCTGCCAGGAGTACCATGAAGTGTAGTTATCGAAGAGTTCTTTATCCGTATTCTTCCATCTGAAGTGGAAGGTCTCGTCGAGAAAAGCCTCTGCGCCGCAGGAGGAGCAGGTGACGGTATTGCCCTTTGATGAGAGAGTGAATTCGCTGCCGCATGAGGGACAGCGGTAGAACATCGTGTCGAAGTCCTCAAGCCTGTCGTCTCCCTTTACCCTCACGTCGTATTTCTTCTGGTATTCGAAGTCGTCGTAGGTGAGGGCGGAGGTTATCCTCTCCATGATCTCATCGACCGTGAGGGTCTGGGACTCCTCCTTAGTGATTATTCTCTCCGTCGTGACGTCGACTCTGCCGCGGTGGGGATGACGGGACCACTTCGCGTTACCCAGTCCCGCTCCCTCGATTTTCGAGGCATAGACTGCGGTGCGGAAGACCTTGATGGTCTTTGCGATGGAAGGCGACATGTACCCGAGCTTTCCGCCGGCATATACCGTACCTTCGGGGGCGACGAAGACGAGGGCGTTGTTCCTGTCGAGGGCGTAGCGGATCTTCTTCATGCTCGCCATGTCTGGGGCGAACTGGTACTTGGGAATCACCCCGAGGTGCCTCAGCCAGAAGTTGAGCTTTTTGAAGGTGAACCAGTGGTAGGTTCCGACGAAGGTTATGCGCCTCGGCCAGTGGGCGGATGCGATGAACTTGTAGTCATGGTTCGAGGTGTGATTCGAGAGAACGAGCGCGGGGCCCTTTGCTCTCTCGCCGTGGCAGTGCACGTTGAATCTAAGGAGAATATAAAGGCGGTAGATGCCTATCACGAACCAGTACAGGAAGGCGCTGGGCTTTCTTACGAGCTTATCGTCCTTCTTCTTTCTTTCATCACTCATAGCGCCATCATAACACACATAGCCGGTGAGTTACGAGAAAAAAATAAGGAGGCCGGAGCCTCCGTGTGTCAGCCTATGCTTCTGATGAGAGCCGCAAGCTCGGATGCGGCATTCCTGATCGGGATGTTCGTGGTGTTGATCAGAAGGTCGTAGTTGTTCCTGTTTCCCCATTCCTGGCCGGTGTAGAAGTCGTAGTACTTCTTCCTGTTGCGGTCGATGGACTTTATCTGCTTCTCGAGCTCCCGGTCACTGAGGGTTTCAGCGTCTCCCGCCTTCTCGCGGCATCTCCTGATCTTCTCGCTCATCTCTGCGTAGACGAAGATTCTCACGGGATTGAAGTTCCTGAGGATGTAGTCGGCGCAGCGGCCCACGATTATGCAGTCGGATTTCTCCGCCATCTCCCTGATGATTGCAGTCTGCTCCTGGCAGACCTTGTTGGTCTGGTCCATCATCGGAGAGATCACGGGATGGAACGATCTCACGACGTGGATGGGGTAGCTCGTAATCGGGGAGTGTTCGACAATCGCCCTGACGTAGCTCTCGCTGAGCTGAGTGCGTGATGCAATCTCCCTCAGGATCTCCTGGTCGTAGTATGCGTATCCGAGTTCTTCGCTGAGTCTCCTTGCCAGCTCCCTTCCGCCGCTTCCGAATTCCCTTCCTATTGTTATTATTCTGTTCATCTTCGTGCCTCCCGTTTTCTTTCCTTTAATTATGGACCCCGTTTCTCCAATTTTACAGCTAAAATTATGAAAAATGGGGAAAATCTTTTGAAAATGCCGAAATCCTCTCCCTTGATATATATCCATTGATGTGTTAAACATTGACCGTTACGGTAAATGAGAGGAGATGTGTGAAATGGACAGAAGAACAGCTGTATATACGGGAAAATCTGCATCTGCCTCTGCTTCCATCTAGGATACGGCAGTCCGGTTCATTCAGAAACAATCATTCATTCTCAATTGACTACAGACCCCAGGGTCTTTTCCCCGGGAGGGAAAAATGAAAAGAATCAGTCTGGCTCATTATGCCGGAAAGAATATAAAAGGATACATACTTGCGCTATTGATGATTGCGCTTTCCACATTTTCGCGTGTCGTCGCTCCGACGCTGCTTTCGCGGATCATCGACGAGGTCGTGGGGAAGGGGAACATCTCCGTCTTCCCGCGCCTCCTTGTGCTGATGGCGCTCTTCTACACGCTCCCCGGAGTCGTGGGCTACATACAGGAGGTGACATCGGATTCGATTTCGCGCAGAGTCTGCTGTGACCTCAGAAAGGACGTCTTTCAGTCGATCTCCCTCAAGGACGGGGAGTTCTTCTCGTCCCGCACCCCCGCGGATTTAATGAGCCGCACTACATCGGACACGGAATCCATCGGCTTCATCTTCGGCTTCTGCGGCATCTTCATTGTCGAGATAATCTGTCTCGTCCTGTCGCAGTTCTACGCCCTTCTGTGTGTCAGCCCGAAGTGTGCCCTCGTGCCCCTCGTCTCTCTTCCCTTAATCGCGTTCCTTGCGTTCAGAAGCGAGATGAAGGGCGACAGACTCTCGGATGCGATATCCGACAAGCGCGCCGACCTGAACCAGGCGGCAAGCGAGGCCATCATGGGAATAAGGACCGTGAAGTCGTTCGGAAGGGAGGACAGGGAGAACGCGAGATTCAGAAAGGAAGCGGGAATCTTCTGCAGCATCAGCCGTTCCTTCGATTTTCTCTGGGTTCACTGGTGCACTCCAGAGAGCGTAATAGCCCTCATGATGGTTCCCCTTACGATTCTCATCGGGGGAATCGAGGTGATCGGGGGAAGGATGACACTGGGGGATCTTACGGCAGCAGTGCAGTACACCAACGAACTCAGCTGGCCGATGATGGAAATCGGATGGCTCTTCGTTGAGGTATCTTCGGCAAGGGCCGGATGGAGGAAGGTTAAGGCCATAATGGAGAACGAGCCGAAGATAAGGGACGGTGAGAAGACTCTCGATACATCCCGCGGAACAATGTCCTTCAATCACGTATCGTTCAGAAGCGGTGACAGAACCCTCCTTGATGACGTCTCATTCACGATAGAACCGGGTAAGACCCTCGCCGTCATGGGCGCATCGGGCTCGGGTAAGTCGCTCATTACATCTCTTGCCGTGAGGTCTGTAGACCCCACATCCGGCTCTGTCACAATCGACGGCGTCGACCTCAGGGACATGACGCTCTCCTCTTCCCGCGGCTTCTCGTCGATTGTCACGCAGGATGTCTTCCTCTTCTCCGATACGGTGGGTAACAACATAGCCCTCGGGGAAAGGAACGACTACGACAGAGAGGAGATGATGGCTGCAGCAAGAAGCGCCGAGGCTTCAGAATTCATCGAAAAGCTCGAGAACGGCTGGGAGACCGTAATCGGAGAGAGGGGAGTCGGACTCTCCGGCGGGCAGAAGCAGAGACTCAGTATAGCCCGCGCCTTCATGAGGAAGAACCAGCTCCTCATTCTCGACGATGCAACCTCCGCCCTCGATATGGAAACCGAGAGGGAGATCGAGAAGACGATAAGAAGGGAAGGCTCGAGAAGCCTCCTCATTACCGCACACAGGATTTCCGCCGTGAAGAGTGCGGACGAGATCATCGTCCTCGAGAACGGAAGAGTTGCCGAAAGGGGCACTCATGAAAGCCTTCTTGAAAAGAAGGGCCTCTACTGGGAAACCTGCATCTCGCAGTACCCCGAAGAGGAGGAAAGAGCATGAGACAGAATTACAGAAAGGATGAAAAGAACGCCTCCGTCGGGAAGATGGAGACGATAAGGCGTATCCTCAGATACTGTTCGGGTTACCGCAGACAGGTTGTCGTCATCTCCGCTCTTGCAGTGTTCGGTTCGTTCGCGAAGACCCTTGTCCCCCTCTTCACGGAAAGGGCAATCGACAACGACATCGCCTCCGGCGACACGAAGGGCCTCGTGACGACAGTCGCCACAGCTCTCGCTCTTGCTGTCTTCTGGGGCATCTGTGCCGTCATCCGTGACCGCATGACCAACAGAATGGCGAACGACGTGGTCTACAGGGCGAGGACCGAGACTTACGAAAACATACTCTCCCTCCCCCTCGGGTTCTTCGATTCCCGTCCCTCGGGAAGAATCATAACCCGTGTCATAAACGACTGTGACAAGCTCAAGGAGATAACCAAGAGTCTCACGAGTTCCCTCATCCCGTCATTCGTCTTCCTTTTATCGATCATGGTGATAATGCTCGTGATGAACCCCGTTCTGGCACTGGCTTCATTCATAATCATCCCGTTCCTGGTGACCACCACGTACTGGATAGTCATCCGCGGCTACCACAACTGGGAGACCTTCCGCAAGAAGGAGAGCAACTTCACCTCCTTCGTTCACGAGGACTACTCGGGAATCAGGGCGATACAGTCCTTCGGAGCGGAGAAGGAGACGGAGAGGGAGTGCGACAGGCTTCTCGGAGAGTGCTATTCGAGCTGGGTGAAGGCCATAAGACGCTCCGACAGCTTCGGTATAATCATCAATGCATCCCAGGCTCTCGGGTATGTGTTCCTGCTTTTGTGTGTTGTCTACTGGATGAAGGACGGCTCCTGTACCGTGGGTGAGATTCTCGCCTTCATAACATACATCGGCTACTTCTGGCAGCCGGTGAGAAGCCTTGCCTCCATCTACAACACGCTCATCAACAACATGACCGCAGCAGCCAGAGTCTTCGAGATGATGGATGAGAAGAGCGACATCACGGAAAGCGGTGATGCCGTCGACATCAGAGCTGAAAAGGGGGACGTCGAATTCCGGAACGTGACGTTCTCGTACCCCGACGAGGAGGAGACTAACGTCATCGAGAACCTCTCGTTCAGTACGAAGGGCGGAGAGACTATCGCACTCGTGGGGCCCACGGGAGCGGGTAAGACCACGATAATCAATCTCCTTGCACGCTTCTACGACCCGGTGGAGGGAGAGGTGCTCATAGACGGCCAGAATGTACGCACCGCGACATTCCGCAGTCTCCGCAGTGCCGTTGCCGTAATGCCCCAGGATTCCGTCCTCTTCAGCGGGACGATCAGGGAGAACCTTCTCTACGGAAAGGAGGTGAGCGAAGAGGAGATGAAGAGGAGAGTGGAGGAACTCAACCTCACATCCCTCATCGAGTCTCTTCCCTCGGGCTACGACACCCTCATCAGGGATGCCTCCCTCTCCTCGGGACAGAAGCAGCTCATCGCGCTTGCCCGCACGCTCATCGCATCCCCGAAGGTGCTTGTCCTCGACGAAGCCACGAGCAACGTCGACACACGTACGGAGATGATGGTGCAGGAGGGGCTGAAGATCCTCATGAAGGGCCGTACGTCGTTCATCGTCGCGCACCGCCTTTCCACGATAAGGAACGCCGACGAGATCTTCGTCGTAGGTAATAAGACTATAATGGAGAAGGGAACACACGACGAGCTGATGAGAATAGAGAACGGTGAGTACAGAAGGCTCTATCTCTCGCAGTTCGAATCCCTGGAGGACTAGTATGAGAGAGAAGAGATGGTGCCCGCTCTCGGGGGTCTGCGGAGGCTGCGACAGCACGAACGGAAGCTACAGCACGGAGCTCATCATGAAGGAGGAGCTCGTCCGCAGGTACTGCGGAAGGTTCGGACGCGTGAACGACATAATTCCGTCGCCGTCGCTTACACGCTTCAGATGCAAGGTCCAGGCTGTCTGCGGCCGCGACAGAGACGGAAAGTTCATAACCGGTCAGTACCGGAAGGGAAGCCATAAGCTCATCGGGATCCGCTCCTGCGTCCTCGAGGACGGGAGGGCTACGGCGGTACTGCAGACGGTGCGCCAGATGGCGGGAAGATTCAATATCGTGCCGTATGACGAGGACAGGAGAACGGGAGACCTGAGACATGTTCTCATCCGCGTCTCCCACTCAACGGGGGAGACTCTCGTCGCCCTCGTAACGGCCGGAAAGGATTTTCCGCATAAGGCGGACCTCGTCTCCGCTATCCACCAGAAGAACCCGTTCGTCACCTCCGTTGTCCAGATCATCAACAGTAAAGACACGAACATGGTCATCGAATCCGACGACGAGGAGATTCTCCTCTACGGAAGAGGCTATATAACGGAGGAACTCTGCGGCCTCAGGTTCGACATAAGTGCGAAGAGCTTCTTCCAGACGAACCCGGAGCAGACGGAGAATCTCTACCGTACTGCGATGAAGCTTGCCCGCATCCGCAGTACCGACAGGGTTCTCGATGCCTACTCGGGAACGGGAACGATAGCAATCACGGCGGCAAGAGAAGGTGCGGCAGAGGTTATCGGAGTCGAAAGCAATCCCCGTGCAGTCAGGGACGCAGAGAGAAATGCGGTGATGAACGGTGCGGAAAACGTACGCTTCATCAACGACGATGCCTCGAAGTACCTCAAGGAAGCGAGAAGGAGAGGCGAGAAATTCGACATCATATTTCTCGATCCTCCCCGTGCGGGTTCTACCGAGGAGTTCCTGTCGTCAGCTGCCAGGATTTCTCCAGAGGGGATAGTATACATATCGTGTAATCCGGAGACTCTCGGACGTGACCTGAGGTACCTTACACGCTTCACTCCCTATCGCGTTCTCGAAATCCAGCCCGTCGACATGTTCCCCGGCTCCGGAGAGCACGTCGAGACGGTAGTACTGCTCGGGAGATCAGACAGCGCTGAAGATTGATGTCTGCCCGTCCTGGTTCCGGAAACTGTGCAGTTTATACCGATATTGACATAAATATGTGTGCCCTTGCATAATTTCTGTAAGGGCACATATTTATTCTGCAAATGATGGAATAAATGATAGAATAAATGATAGAATAAATGATAGAATAAATTAACTTTCGAGGGCACGTCATGGAAAGAAGAGAGTCAGAAACGACAGAATTCAAAAAATCCACAATACAATTGAAGGAAGCTGTGATTTCAATCTGTGCAATGCTGAATAAGCACAAAAAAGGTACAGTGTATTTCGGAATCAAGGATGATGGAACTGTCTGTGGGCAGGAAATCGGAAAGAAGACCACTTCTGATATCTCGCAGGAATTAAGGAATAACTTAAAGCCTCTGCCGCTTATCAGTATTTCCGTCGAGGAAATGGATGACAAGCAGATTATCGTTGTCAGTGCCAGCGGAGATGATACTCCTTACTCGGCATACGGAAGATATTACATTCGGTTGGATGATTCGGACACTAATATGGATTCGAGAATGCTATGGAAATATTTCGAATCCAAGGGAAAGACATACTCAAGGTGGGAAGAAGAAAGAACTCCGTATGGTATTGAATTCATTAACGAGGAACAGCTTATTCAATTTATCAGAGAAGCCAATGACATCGGAAGAATAGACTATGTATACAGAAATCCCGCGGACGCGCTTGGAAGATTCGGGATGATTGATGAAGACGGCTTTCTTAATAATGCGGGACACTGTCTTTTCGGAAATGACAGGCCTGTACTTTTGAAGGAAGTCATCTATCCGACTGATGAGAGAGTAGATTTTACCGATTTGAAGCAGTTCCGCGGCAACATCCTTGAGTGTATAAATGAAGGAATACGATATATCCAGAATAACATCCATTATGCTGCCGAGATTGTCGGTGTAAGACGTGTGGAGACTCCAGAGGTTCCGGTCAGGGCAATTCGTGAGATAGTGATTAATTCATTTGTTCACTGTAGATATCTGAAAGGCGATTATAACGAGATTGCAATTACAAAATCAAAAATCCGGATTTACAACCCCGGAGGAATAATCAATGACACGAGTCCTGTTGACTTTGCCAGTGGAAAAGTTGGAAGCAAAATCAGAAATCCGCTGATTGCAACAGCCTTATTCAAGAATGGTATGATTGACGCTTTCGGTACCGGATTTGACAGGACCTTTAAGGTGTGTGCAGAGAGCGGCGTTGATTATGACTATAATAATGATGAATTCGGTTTCACTTTCATATTCAAGAGGAAGGAAACGATAAGAGGTAACAGTGCAGACGAAAAGCTAATCGCCGGGGAAACTGAGAAGATAACCAGAAAGAGAAATCAGCTTGATTATGATCTGGTTAAATCTCTTGAAGACAATCCCTATGTTACTACGTCACAACTGGTTGAAAAGCACAAGAAATCCAGTGCCACTATCCAGCGCCATTTGGAATCACTGGCAGAAACAGGGTATATAATTCGTGTCGGATCAAGGAAATCGGGTTACTGGAAAGTCACAAAGGTTCCTGAAACGGTTTAGATTTTTCAGCAACGTAAACGGAGAAGAGTAAAGCTGTGCTGTCTGGCGCATTCTTAAAGTGTTGCAACATACGTATCAACATAGCGAAGAAGAATGAATTCACAGAAACGTGAATCTGTCGGAAGGAGAAGAAAACAGATTCAGGATTTATGGAGCCGAGCGGAATCGAACCGCCGTTTATGCCATGCGAAAGCATCGTTCTACCATTGGACCACGGCCCCGATAAGATATGTGAGATTCTATTGCTTTCTCCCTCTTTTGTTAAGTCTCCATTTCTGAAAAGAAGAGAGATGAGTGTGAAAAAACTGCTGCTATTGTTAACAAAACAGTTAGAAGAGACTAACATAAGGTTATGCTTTACGACATTACTCTTTCTATTACGACTCTGATGGTACGTGATGCTCTTCTTAATGAAGATATCGCACGCTCGGGACATCTCGGAACCCACTTCGATTTAATGGACAAGACATTTCCTCTCGAATACACGAGACGGAAGGGAGTGGTATTCGATGTACGCGGGATAAGGGACAGGGAGATCGGAATAGCTGATGTCGATATCCCGAAGGTGGAAGAGGGAATGTTCTGTGCATTCTGCACGGGCTTTCTTGAGGAAGCGGGCTACGGAAGTGAGAGATACTTCAGGGAGCATCCCGTCCTTTCTCTCGATCTCATCCATGCTCTTGTTTCAAAGAGGATATCGATCATCGGGATAGATGCGGCGGGAGTGAGACGGGGGAAGGAGCATACTCCGACAGACCAGTGGTGTGCGGACAGGGGAGTCTTCATCGTGGAGAACCTCTCCTCTCTCGAGCCTCTTATCGGAAAGGAGAACGTTATCATAAACACGTTTCCGATGAACTACGTCGGCCTCACGGGGTTGCCGTCACGCGTCATCGCGGAAGTGTGAAATATCTCTTTCTCAGTATGCGGTGGTAGTTTATCCTTTGTTCGAGGTGGAAGATGAATCTTGAAGATACGGCTCATGCTGTAAACGTACTATCCCTGTTCCTCGGGATGAGGGATATAGACTCTCTGACGCAGGAAGCGTTAGCAGAGAGATACGGCTTTTCACAGGCAGACGTGATGGTCCTCTTCGGGGGAAGCATTCTCTCGGGCGGTGACGAGATGGCGGCGGCGATCAGGGAAGGGGTGGCTAAGACCTGTGTCATCGCCGGGGGCGAAGGCCATACGACAGAGACGCTGAGAGCGAGAATGAAGGACGAACACCCCGAAATCGATACGGACGGTCTCAGCGAGGCCGGGTGCTTTCAGAACTATCTGAAATCGGTATACGGTGTGGAGGCGGATTACCTCGAGACAGAGTCCTCAAACTGCGGCAGCAGCATAACGAATCTCCTGGAGCTTCTTGGAAGAAATAACATAGACTGGAAGAGCATCATCCTCATTGAGGACGCGACGAAGCAGCGGAGAATGGATGCGGTGATGCGTAAGTACGCTCCTTCTGACAGAACGGTCATCAACTATGCTTCATACCGTGCGACGGCGGTTCCCATGCTGAGGGAGATAATCTATCTCAATCCTCCTCACGGAATGTGGAGATTCGAGCGTTTCGTGAATCTCCTCATGGGCGAGATTCCACGCCTGAGGGATGACGAAGGGGGATACGGCCCGAAGGGGAGGAACTACATCGCCCATGTCGATATACCGCGCGATGTCGAAGAGGCCTTCTCCTTTCTCCAGAGTGTATACGGAAGCGCTGTAAGGGAGGCCGGTCCCCGTTGCAGAACGAAGTGAGGTGAATATGACACAGGAAGAGAGGCGGAAGTATCTCATAAGGTATCTTCTTGACGAAAGAGATGACACAAGGGGAGAGGAAATACCCGTAGGGGAAAGTCAGCAGAGAACAATGCTCAGGGGGCTTATGAACATCCGCAGGGCCTCTGCGATAAGCGAAGACTTTATCCGTGTACAGGATGAGTACCTGAAGAAGGAAACAGAGCTCAGGGGTATTGTCGATCCGGCTGCGCTTACGGAAATCAGAAAGGGTATCGTACTCTGGCAGGGTGACATAACGCTCCTCGGGTGCGACGCAGTCGTCAATGCCGCGAACAGCGGCATGACGGGATGCTACTCTCCCAACCACCGATGCATCGACAACTGCATCCACACCTGGGCGGGGGTCCAGCTCAGAGAGAAATGCGACCGGATCATGAGGGCGCAGGGGATCCCCGAGGCTCCGGGCGGGGCGAAGATAACTCCCGCCTACAATCTTCCCTCGAAGTATGTGATCCACACTGTCGGTCCCATTGTCGGAGCCGTGGTTACGGAAAGGGACGAGAGAGTTCTCTCCTCCTGTTACAGAGAGTGTCTCAGGCTTGCTTCCTCTTACGGCCTTGAAAGCATTGCCTTCTGCTGTATCTCGACGGGAGTGTTCCACTATCCGCAGAAGGAGGCCGCGGAGGTTGCCGTGAGGACGGTGGAGGAATACCTCGAAAACGAGACTACGATAAGAAGGGTCATCTTCGATGTCTTTTCCGACGAGGACAGAAGAATCTACTCGTCTCTTCTTTTGAGATAGATGCTCTCGAGGAGCCTCAGTCCGGTCTTCGTCCTGAAAATCCTCTCCTTCATTTTTCCGACTGCTTCTTTTGTGTCCCCGTGTTCGTCGGCGTTGACGAGATAATCCGCCTCGAGAAGTATCTGCCAGTCGATGGAATCGACACCGGCGTACGTATGGTGGTGGCTTACAAGAAACGAGATACGCTCCACGTCGACCGGGGAGATATCGAGAGAGGAGAAGAACTCCTCTATGAGAGCGGGGCTCTCCTCTTCCTGGTGTCTGCCGTCCGTGTTGCCGTACTTCTCTCTGCAGAGCGGACATGAGATATCGTGAACGATGGCAGTCAGTTCAAGCAGGAAGAGCGTGTGGCTGTCCGTTTTCTCTCCCAGTGCGATTGTCCTCGTGTATGACCATACCTTCAGGAAATGGTTTATGTCTGAGGCGTTGCCTTCCGAATATTCGATCATCTTCTCCGCCACAGCGGCTATAAGCTCTCTTTCATTCATACCGACAGCGTAATCCGGATTGAGCTGAAGGAAAAGTACGGATTGTAAAAATCCGGTCGAAGCGCAAGAATACCGGAAATGAAGAAAGCCTATACAGAATGCATCATCTCCATGCTGATTTTCGGGACCATCGGGATAATGAGACGCCTCATTCCGCTCTCGTCCTCTCTTCTTGCCTTCACACGCGGAATCCTCGGAGGCGTGTATCTTGTCATCTTCATGACTCTCACGAAGAGAAAGGGAGCGAAGACGGAGAGGAGGGACCTGCTTCTTCTTCTCCTGACGGGGGCTCTGATAGGTCTCAACTGGGTCTTTCTCTTCGAGAGCTACAACTGCACTTCTGTCTCGACTGCGACGATGTGCTACTACATGCAACCCGTGTTCGTCATCGTTCTCTCTCCCGTCTTCCTGAAGGAGAGGCTTACGCTGAAGAAGGCGCTCTGTGCTCTTGTCTCCGTAGCCGGGATGCTTTTTGTCTCCGGAGTCTTCGGCGGGGCGGCGATAACGGAGAGAGATACTCTCGGAATAGTCTACGGCCTTGCGGCGGCATTCCTCTATGCCTCAGTCATTATCCTCAACAAGAAGACGGGAAAGGTTGATGCGTACAGGAAGACGGCTGTCGAACTCTTTTCTGCCTCACTCACGATTCTTCCGTACCTCCTCCTTACTGAGGATTTCACCTCGATTCCGCTTTCTTTCTCCTCCGTTCTACTCGTACTCCTTGTCGGCGTCTTCCATACGGGGATTGCATATACGATGTATTTCTCCTCGATGAAGAGTCTTCCCGCGGGGTCGGTTGCCATGCTGAGCTACATAGATCCCGTTTCGGCACTTATCCTCTCCTCTCTTGTCCTCGGTGAGAGAATGCTCTGGACGGGATGGCTGGGGGCGGGGATGATTCTCGTATCTGCAATAGTATCGGAATGCGGAAGGAAAAAGCAGTAATCAGCTCTTTCTGTATTCCTTCGGCGTACAGCCGTAATAGCGCCGGAAGAGCTTCGAGAAGTATGACGGGTAGTCGAAGCCCGAGAGGGATGTTATCTCGGCTATAGATAAATCCGGCCTTTCCCTGAGGAGCGCGGCGCTCTTTCTGAGTCTGTACTTCATGAGGTACTGCACGGGGCTTATGGAAATCGTACGTCTGAAGCATCTCAGGGCCTCCCTCTCTCCGAGCACTGCTGCGGAGGCTATGTCCTCAAGCGTAATGCTCTCCGAATAGTTGGAGTGTATGTACTCGAGCATCTTCTCGATTCTCTTCGTGTCGAGGTCGTTCGATGGCTTTTTCTCACTCTTATCCCGTGGCAGTGAGAAGAAGAGACTGAGCATCACGCGCGAGAGATTCTCCCTCACCGTGAACTCGAAAGTCTCCTCCCTGTTCTTCTCTGCTTCGTATGCTCTCCTGAAACAGTTATTCACTTCGTCGTCATCGGTAACCCAGATCTTCAGAGGCGAGTCGATAATCGAGCGTATGTACTTACGGTAGAAGACGGAGGACTCATCTCCCGTGATGAGAAGGTGCGAGAAGACGAAGGACTCGAGCTCGAAGAGCGGGTCTCCCGTGGCATAGTGGAGGGTGTTGCTGTTGACTACGGCGATTGTCCCCTCCGTCAGGGTGTGCTCCTCTCCCGGAACCTGTACGCGGCACTGTCCGCTTTTGATGTGGAGGATCTCGAATTCGCTGTGCCAGTGCCACTGCACCGCACTCATTTCCGTGTTGTCCCTAACGGAGTAATATGCAGCTGCAGGAAAGTCCGCGCTTCCGTGTGCCTGGAGCTCGCGCCTAGTGTCGTCTGTTCTGATTTCGCAGTTCTCTATGCTCATATTACGTCGCTTTTGTCTTACTATAAGGCGACAAACTCTTTGAAACAAGAGTAATGAGGGCGGTAATATTCAATTACCATGTTTCAGCTGCTGCTTGTAATCATATATTTATCGTTCATATCTCTCGGACTTCCGGACTCCCTCCTGGGCTCGGCCTGGCCGAAGATGTATCCCGAACTCGGGGTAAGCGTATCGTATGCGGGAATCATCTCCTTCACGATAGCACTCGGGACGGTTGTCTCGTCTCTTCTCTCCGACCGTCTGACACGACGCCTCGGAACGGGCAGGGTCACTGCATTGAGCGTTCTCATGACGGCCACGGCGATATTCGGCTTCTCAATCAGCCGCAGCTTCCTTTCTCTCATACTCTGGGCCGTTCCTTACGGACTCGGAGCGGGAAGCGTGGACGCCGCCCTCAACAACTATGTGGCGCTTCACTACAAGAGCAGACACATGTCCTGGCTTCACTGCATGTGGGGAATAGGAGCCTCAGCAGGGCCTGCGATAATGGGAGCGGTGATGACTGCCGGCGGTACATGGCACGGCGGCTACCGTGTGATTTCCGTCATGCAGATTGTCCTTACCGCCATTCTGTTCTTCTCTCTCCCGTTATGGAAGAAAGAGAGCGGAAACGGAGAGGGAGAAGTGAAGGCGAAGGCAATGACGATGTCGCAGATTCTGAAAACGAAGGGAGTCGCGGAGATTCTCATCTGCTTCTGCGCCTATTCGGCAGTCGAGCAGACGACGGGGCTCTGGGCAAGCTCGTTCCTTACCCTCTGCAAAGGGGTTCCCGCCGAGACTGCTGCATCGTTTGCCTCGATGTTCTTCATCGGAATTACCATAGGGCGGGGTCTCAGCGGCTTCATCACGATGAAACTCAATGACACCCAGATGGTGAGGATGGGACAGATTGTCTGTGCACTCGGTGTGGTAATCCTGCTTCTGCCCCTTTCTCCGGAGGTATCTCTTGCGGGCTTCGTGATGATAGGACTCGGGTGTGCTCCGATCTATCCCTCCATCATCCACTCCACTCCCGAGCATTTCGGTGCGGACAAGTCCCAGGCGATAATCGGCATCCAGATGGCTTCCGCCTATGTAGGAACCTGTCTCCTGCCGCCGCTCTTCGGCCTCCTTGCAGGGTATCTGAGTACCGCGCTTCTTCCGTACTATCTTGCCTTTTTCCTTCTTCTCATGGTTGTCATGCATGAGACGATGGTGAGGAAACTGAGAAAAGACTGATTACGACCATCATGTTCATACCCGGTACAGTGACAATCCCGGGTGCGGGCTGAGCTCGCATAGTCGCATGTCTCGTCTTATCCTTTCCTTCCTTCAGTGTCATCATCCTCTTCTTTGAAAGAAGCCGATGATATATACTCCCCGTATGGAAGAAACAGTCGGAGAGAAGAAGGGTCTCAGCGGAAATGCGCTGAAGTCGGTTGCGATAACCGCAATGACGATCGATCACCTTACCTGGGCATTCTTTCCCGGAACGGACAGGACGTGGTATGTGATGCTTCTACACATAATCGGAAGACTCACCGCCCCGATAATGTGGTTCTTCATCGCCGAAGGCTGTCACTATACACATGACAGGAAGAAGTATCTTCTGAGGCTCTTCCTCTTTGCACTCGTCTCGCACTTCGCGTACTGCTATGCATTCGGAATCGGCTTCGTTCCTTCGGGGCTCTTCAACCGCACGAGCGTGATGTGGTCGCTCTTTATCGCCGCCTCCCTCATATTCCTTCTCGAGAAGGATCTCAATCCCGTCCTCAGAATATCCGTTATCGTTCTTGCCAACGTCCTGAGTTTTCCTTCCGACTGGTCGAGCATAGCGGTGATGGCTCCTGTGTTTCTCTACTACCACAGGGGAGATTTCAGAAAACAGTCCTTCGACATAGTCTTCTGGACCTTTCTCTATGCTCTTGTCTACTTCCTCTTTCTCGACAGAGTCTACGGAGCACTGCAGATGTTCACGTTTCTCTCACTCTTCTTCCTTCACTCCTACAACGGCAGGAGGGGCTCGTGGAAGGGAATGAAGTGGTTCTTCTACCTCTATTATCCCGCGCACCTCATCCTTGTCGGCTGCATCCGCATTGCCCTTCACGGAGATATTTCCATAATCTTCTGAAAGCCGTTTTTCCTCTTGTCCCGGAAACGAAGAGTTTTTGTTACTCTTTATACCTACGGATTTTACTTTGTCCCCATTTCGTTATGGTTTTTCCCGGAAATCCTCTTTTTTCCTGAAGACGAAGGAGATTTCATGTGCTAAATTTCGCTTATACATCGAACCCGCAACTAAACGAAAAGGAGGAAAACACGTGACTGTATCAGATCAGACATGCCGGGCACTCAGTCTCCCGGACGATTCCCCCGATTTCGGAAGAGCGGAATAAGCGTTCACAGCAGCCATCATTTCCACATCTGCATACCATCACCGGAGACGGTGAGGAAACGATACACACAGGGAGGTGTATATGCACGATCTTGCAAAGATTTCAGTTATTTCGGATATCCGTCCGATTCCGGACAGGGACAGAATCGTACTCGCGACAGTCGAGAACTACGACTGTATCATCACGAAGGAGTACTCTGTCGGGGACAGGGTCGTATATATCTTCTACGATTCAATCATCCCCGAGGACAACGAGGCCTTCGAGTTCCTCAGAAAGAGGTGCTGGAGCCCCAAGCTGAAGGGCTTCAGGATAAAGCCAATGAAGATGGGCGGCGTGATCAGTGAGGGCCTTGTCATGCCTCTCTCGGTTCTTCCTCCCGGGAAGGAATACCGCGTGGGCGACATCGTCACGGACGAGCTCGGGATAAAGCCCTATATTCCGCCCGAGGAGTCGGGGCCGGTGAAGAAGATCGGTGCCTATCCCGTCAGTATTCCGAAGTCCGACGAGGAGAACATCGAGAGTGTCTACGACGAGAACTACTCTGACTGGAAGGACCTCGAGTTCTACGTCACCGAGAAGGTCGAGGGCGCCGCAGGTACCTGGATATATGAAAGGGAGGGAGAGCGCTTCAGGGTTTTCTCCCACAACTGGGAGATGGCCGAGGGGGTGTGGAAGGACGCTGCCGACAATCTTTCCCTCAGGAAAAAGATGACCCTTTACTGCGATAATCATTCCCTTGACGCACTTGTGCTCCAGGGAGAGGTAATCAATGCAGGTCTGCAGAAGAATATCTACTCTGTCCGTAAGGCAGACGTATACTTCTACGGCATGATGACTCCTGAGGGGGTGAGGTACTCCTTCTCTGAAATGAGAGCGGCTCTCGATGAAATGGGACTCAATATGGTTCCCGTCATCAGGGAGAGTGCGTACATGCCGTCAACTCTCTCAGAGATGCTCGAGGAGTGTGTGGGTAGAAGCCTCATCAATCCCTCGGTTCCGAGGGAGGGCCTTGTCTGGAGGGTGACGGGAAAGGACAGGGATATCCACTTCAAGGTGAAGAGCAGACCGTACAAGGTATGGTTTGAAGAGAAATAGAGATTCCCGGCGGGAGGGTTGCCATTGATCCCTCCCGCTCTTTCCGTTTTCTGCTGAACAATTTCCGGATTCTTGCTATAGTCTTCTTCCGTAAAGATGAAAAAGGATTCAGATATGCTCAGAGATATGATCAACGGCTTCTGCATGGCTCTTGCAGACAGCGTTCCGGGAGTTTCGGGAGGCACGGTTGCCTTCATCATGGGATTCTACGATGAATTCATCGGCTCCATACATGACCTTGTGTTCAGGAAGATGGAGGAGAAGAAGAAGGCACTGGGGTACCTCGTCAAGCTCGGCATCGGCTGGGCCGCGGGAATGATTCTCGCCGTTCTCGTTCTCACGTCGCTCTTCGAGAGCCACATCTATGTGGTATCGTCGGTATTCGTCGGCTTCATCGCGGGCTCGATTCCCCTTGTGATAATCGAGGAGAAGGAAAGCTTCGGAAAGAACATCCCGAGCGGTGTCATATCCCTCGCTGCGGGGGCTGCCGTCGTCGTTCTTGTGTCGTGGCTCAACAACGGAAATGCCTCCTCGTCGGGTATGGACCTTTCGGTATTCTCCTTCGGACAGGCAGTGAAGCTCTTCTTCATCGGCATGGTTGCCATCTCGGCAATGTTCCTTCCCGGAATCTCGGGCTCGACTCTTCTTCTCGTGTTCGGGGCATACATACCCGTGATGACGGCTCTGAGGAAGGTGCTGTCACTGGACCTGGGGTATGTACCGTGCCTTGTCTTCTTCGGCCTCGGAATCATTGCGGGGGCGGTGAGCGTTGTGAAGATCATCAAGTTCTGCCTCGACAGATTCCACAGTCAGACGATGTATGCAATAGTGGGAATGATGATAGGCTCGTTCTATGCGATAATTCTCGGCCCCACGACACTCACTCCGGCACAGCCCGCTCTCTCTCTTTCATCGTTCAGCTGGATCGGATGCATAGCGGGAGTGGCACTGGTACTCGTTCTCCAGGCTCTCAAGAACAAAAAGTCGGCATAATCCGGATTCCGGTGCTATACTTTCCTCATGGTTCTATATTTCACCGGAACGGGTAACAGCAGATACGTAGCGGAGAGGATTGCCTCCTCTCTCGGCGACGACCTCTATTCGATTAACGACGCCATCAGAAGTGGAAAGAATGAGAAGATTCTCTGTCACAGACGCATTGTCCTCGTCACGCCGACCTATGCGTGGAGAATACCGCGGCTTGTAAGAGAGTGGCTTCTCGGGTGTGAACTCATCGGAGTCAGGGACATATGGTTCGTGATGACCTGCGGAGATTCCATTCATGCTTCTTCAGTCCACAACAGGAGACTTTCGCACAGAAAGGGTCTCAGGTACATGGGGACGGAGAGCGTCATAATGCCGGAGAACTTCATTGCCATGTTCTCATCCCCTCCGCTCGACAAGGCCGTCCGGATTGTGAAGAGGGCGGATAAGAAGATTGACACACTTACAGAGACAATAAGAGAGGGCGAAGCCTTCAGAGAGAAGGATAATTCCATTGCCGGTTACTTCATGAGCGGTCCCGTAAACGTTCTCTTCTACCTCTTCAAGGTGAAGGCAGGTCCGTTTCATGCAGGTGAAGAATGTACGGGCTGCGGAAAATGCGCCCGTGTCTGTCCCCTCGGCAACATAAGACTCGAGAACTCAAAACCCGTGTGGGGGACAGAATGCACGGAATGTATGGCGTGTATCTCGTACTGCCCGGTCGAGGCCGTCGAGTACGGTACAATCAGCCGCGGCAGAGTAAGATATACAATCGAGAAGGAAGAGGAACTCAGGAGGAAGGGAAAATGATCGGAGCGATTATCGGAGATATAGCAGGATCGAGATTTGAATTCGACAACCACCGCAGCAAAGACTTCGAGCTTTTCAGCCCCCGGTGCTTTGTGACGGACGACTCCGTTATGACGCTCTCGGTGGCAGAAGCTCTCCTGGAGTGCCGCGGAGACTATTCGGATCTCGGAAGAAAATGTGTCGCCTCCATGCAGAGAATCGGGAGGGACTACCCAGACTGCGGCTACGGCGGGGCCTTCTATGACTTCATCTTCTCCGATAACCCCCGGCCCTACAACAGCTGGGGAAACGGGGCGGCGATGAGAGTGAGCAGTGTATCGTACTGTGCAGAAACGCTTGAGGAAGTGAAGCTTCTCTCGAGAAAGGTCACCGAAGTAAGCCATAACCATCCGGAGGGTATAAAGGGAGCCGAGGCTGCGGCGGTATGTGCATACATGGCACGCTCGGGAAGTACGAAGGAAGAGATAAGAAGGTACGTTGAGGAGAATTACTATCCACTGGACTTCACGATAGACGGAATACGGGAAACCTACTGCTTCAATGAGTCATCTCAGCAAACGGTTCCTCAGGCAATCGAGGCGTTCCTTGAATCGGAATCCTTCGAGGATGCCGTACGTACCGCAGTATCTGTCGGAGGCGACAGCGATACCCTCGCTGCGATAACGGGCTCCATTGCCGAGCCATTCTACGGTGTTCCCCTGACGATGCGTCACACGGTGAAGAGAAGATTCCTTGACAGACGCCTTCTGAAGATACTGGAGGATTTCGAGAAAGTATATCCTGCAAAGGTCCTTGCAGAATGAACGAACTCACTGTAAAGTCCGTCAGAGGCTTCGGGGAGACATGGAGAAGTGTGATGGCTCTGATGAAGACTTCATTTCCCCGTGAGGAACTTGTTCCGCTTTCTCTTCTTCAGGTAATGACTCTCAGAAAGGGCGTATCATTTCTCGCGTTCTACGACGCTGAGACTTTCGTCGGTACGACGTACCTTGTTGAGTTCCGGTCCTTTCTTTTCGTCTTCTATCTTGCAGTCTCTCCCTCAGTGCGTGGAAAGGGCTATGGAAGCAGAATCCTTGAGTGGATAAAATCCCGCTCGGAAGGGAAGAACATAGCAATCGACGTCGAGGCACTGGGGAACGGTGACAACATCATGAAGCTCAGGAGAATCGAATTCTACAGAAGGGAGGGGATCACGGACACGGGGTACCGTCTCATGGACAACGGTGTGAAGTACATGATTCTCTCCTCGTCTCCCGACACTTTCTCTCCCGATATCTTCGAGGAGGGCTGGAGAAGCTTCCTTTTCGGCTGTTTTACCGAGCATCTCTTCAGAGAGAACTGACCCGTTATTTTTCTCCCGTAAGCGGAAGGAGCATCACGAGTGCGAACATTCCCGGAAAGGAGGGGATGAGTCCCTCTGTCACTCTCTCTCTGAGCAGTGTGAGGACAATACCTGTAATGAATGCAGGAGATGCGGAGACGGCGAGAAACGTGTTCACCACTCTGTTGCCTCTTCCTCCGTCTCTGTAGAGATATGAAAGGAGCATGAGAAAAGAGAGTGCAGCTGCTACTGCCGTGACTCCCTCCTTTTCCATACCCGGGCGCCCCGGGAACGAGAGGATGATTCCTACTGCAAAGAATACTTCCGTCATGACCGACAGGATTGAAAACACCTTACCGTATTTTTTCATTTTCTATTTCCTTCATTAGCAATAGTGCATCTTGAGTGTTACACTTCTGTTAAGAGCATGCATCCTTTCAATTAAAAAAGCGGCCTCGCTGAAAGAGACCGCAGATCTGTCATACTGCAACTCAGTAGTTGAATACGAGTCCGACGGAGGGAGTTACATAGAATGTTCCCTGGTAGAAGGATTCACCGCCGTTGAGAGGAACGGAGAGCATGTCGACTCCCATCTGTGCTCCGATTGCGAGTCCGAGTCCGTTCGGGAGAGCGTAGGTTGCTCCGAGATAGCCGCCGACTCCGAGAAGGAAGTGAGTGTCGGCATTGATGTTCTCACCTGTTGCGCTGATGCCGAGAGCGAGCTCGATGTCCATGCCGGAATTTGCAATAGTATACTTGTAAGACGGGCCGACGAGCATTGTGATTGCGTTGCAGTTGCCTGTTGTCGGATCGAAGTCCGCATTGACGTTTGCAGTGTAGCCGATGGGGAATGTATCAGAATAGCCGGAGTTGTTGACGCTGAGACCGAACATGTTCGTGTCACGCCAGGAGTAGTTGAGAGCGACTTCCGTCTTGCCTGTGAAATTTCCTGCAAAGACAGCTGCAGCAGCTGATACGACCAGTAAAAATACAATGATACCTTTCTTCATTTTCTTTTCTCCAAAATATTTTCTTAAATCAGTTTTCTTTTTTTTCGATTCCGCTTGTGACCGGCAGAAGCATCATGAGCAGGAATATTCCCGCAATGCCGAGGACGATTCCCCAGAAAATCCTGCCGTAGACCATGACGAGTGACATGCCGCCGCCGAAAGCGAGAGCCCCCGATACCGACAGCAGTACGATTCCGAGTGTCCTTCCCGATATGATTCTTCCGCCTTTCCCGTTCTTTACAGCGATGTATATGAGGACTGCGATTCCGATTACGAGGCCGACTGCCGCAAAGACTGTTCCCTCCGTCTTAAGGTTCCATTCCCCGATGAGGTACATGCATAAACCCGATGCAAGAAGGAGTGCACTCAGCGTTCCTCCCATAAGTGTTACAACATCTCTTTTCTTCATCTTTCGTCTCCTTGTCTTCTTTTGACACGGCCATGATAGAGAGCTGTTGTTTCTGAAAAGTCACAGGAATGTTTAAGTTTTGTTAAAGTGAAAAAACTTTAGTTTTTGTTATGGGCAGATGATAATTGTATTTGATGTAAGTAAATAAATTTTAAATATTTTTCTGACGGCTGAAATCAGTCCCCGGGGTGCAGGGAAATCACAATCCCGGACGGGGTGGATGGAGTCATTTCGGCGGGGACGGGCAGGCGTTCTTATAAGAAAGGAGGGCTCTGCGCCCTCCGAAAGTGTCAGTACCTCAGACTTCCTTCCATGATCATTCTCTCAAAGAGCTCTCTGGCCCTGGAAACCGGAAGATTCACAAGCGGGTCCATGAGAAACGCCTGGAAGAGCATCTCGTCATCTCCGCTGAGGATTGCGTCAAGCGCGACCTGCTGCTCGTCGGAGATGCGTCTTATGAGATTCTGCAGGGCAAGCGGCGGATTCTTCGCCACCATCGGAGTCACCCTGTCTCTTTCGATGAGTCCCAGACTCTCCACGATTCTTCCTTCGGGAAGGAACGAAATCTGGCCCCGGTTCGGCATATTCATGTTCGTCTTCAGCTTTTTCTCTCCCAGGAGTGCCATCATGATGTCCACTCCCTCTTCGCCGCTCGGCGTTACCTTCAGTTCCTCGTCTGAAAATACCTTCGCTTTCTTCTCCCTGTCGTTCCTGACTCTCCAGGAATAGGGGGTACGGATTACTCCGAGGGAATTGAGGTACTTCTCGTCACTGAGGAACCAGGGAACGAACTCCGAGAGATGTCTGTCTCCCGCAGCTCCGAGAACACCGAAATTCTTATAGAATGTGTAGGCGACAAGAGAATCGCATTCGAACCATTTTTCGTCTCTTGTTCTTCTGCCGGCCTCTGCCGTGTGGTCGGAGAAGGTCTCAGGGTTCTTCACTATCTCATCCACATCCTTTAAAAGGTCGTGTCCGTTCCAGAATGCGGAGGTGATGAACGTGAAGTGATTGACGCCCGTTATGTCGACGTCGAGCTCCCGGCGTTTGGGCAGCACTCCGTACTTTCTCTCTGCAATCCTGCAGAGGTTGTCCTCTGCATGGAATACCTCATGGCAGCAGCCGAAGGCCTTGATGGCCGGGAAGCCCCTGTAGAGAGCAGCCGTGCAGAGCGTCATCGGATTCGTGTAGTTGATCACCCATGCGTCGGGACAGCACTTTTCTATCTTCTTTGCAAAATCGAAGAACAGGGGAAGCGCCCTGCGTGCCCTGATGAGGCCTCCGGGGCCCGTCGTGTCACCGACAGTCTGCTTTATGCCGTATTCCTCCGGTAGAAGCAGGTCAGCCTTCCTGCATTCGATTCTTCCCGGTTCTATTGCGATTATGACGAGGTCGGCTCCGGTGAGAGCCTTTTCGATGTCGTTTTCAGCCCTGTAGACAAAGCGGTCTTCCTCTCCGTTCACCCTCAGCATGCGGGTGCCGACTTCAACGTTGTTCTGTGCAGCATTCTTATCTATGTCATAGAGTGTGACGGTGCCGTGAGCATCCTTCTCAAGGGTCAGATCCTTCATGAAGGAGATAGCCCAGAGTCTGCTTCCGCCGCCGATTATCGTGATGTTGATTCCTTTCATTTCTTTCTCCTCAGGAATATTGTAATGACAAGAAGGGAAATGGAAATTCATTTTCTTGTAATATTCCGAGGCTTGCGGGGTCGGGAGAATATGAGCTTTCAGTGATGGCGACAGGCGGCAGCCTGGGCGTTGACTGAAAAGGGGGAGGATGACCTCCCCGTTTTCAGAGATGAGCGCCGTAGGGCGTGTCCTGCTCGAGGAACGAGTGGGTGTCTATTCCCGTTTGAGTGAACGTGAACCTGACATTCGATTTGTCGATGCTTCTGAATATCGAAGAGTCGAGTTTCTCGCCGAGGGAGTTCACGCCGGTGTTGCCGTTGCAGAGGTAGTTGTCCTCTCTTATGACCCCCTCCGCTTCCTTCACGTCGTCCGAGAGCGTACCGGAAATCGAAATTACGCCGGTGACGGAGTAACTGCGTTCTCCGCTTCCCTTGCCGTAGAGGGTGAGGTTGCGGTTGCCGTTGTCATAGATTGTGCAGTTTTTTATCGTCAGCGTGGGATTGGAGTTGCTTGTGACGCCGTTGGCGGTGTTGGAGAAGCTTATCGAATTGACGAGGGTATGGTTGACGGCTATTCCGTCGCCGCCGAGCTTGAAGCCGTTGCCGTCTCCCGAGCCGCTGCCGTCGGAGAGCGTTCCGTTACGGTAGGCAATGCAGCTGTCTATCGTCACTTCTCCGATAGGACCGGTCTCGATCTTGGAGTAGAGGTCCCATCCGTCGTCGATGTTCGAGTAGGCAATGCAGGCGTAGAAGACGTTGCCGCCCGAGCAGGTGAGCTTCGCGCCGAAGCCGTCGGCGTTGTTCTGGGCGGAATCACAGTTATCGTGGCTTATGCAGAATTCGACTCTGTTGTCGTGGGGCCAGTATCTGCTGCTGTCGGAGCTTGAGCCGCTTATCTGGATGCCGGTGTCTCCGTTCTTAAAGGCGGTGACGTGACTTATCGTGTTCCAGCTTCCGGCTATCTGCATTCCCTTCTGACCGTCGGGGGTGTTCGTGATTTCGATGTTCTCGATTCTCCACCAGTCACCCCAGATGACGAATCCGCCTTTGGAGGCTGTTCTTGAGAAACGGAGGACAACTGTCTTTCCGTCTTCGCCCTTCAGTGTCCTGGGGTTTTCCTCCGTTCCGCTGTTTCCTCTTTCGATTACGAGCTGCTTCGAGAGATTGTAGACACCCTCAGTGAGGATTATCGTCTGAGCGGGGGCGGAGTAGAGGATTGCCGTGGAGATGTCTAGAGGACTCTCCCTTGTCCCCTCGTTGAAGCCGTAGCCCTTCGGAGAGCAGTAGATTGTGTCTCCCTCAATGCTTCTGACACTTACCGATTTGTACTGGGTGAGGGTGCTGTAGTTTTCCTCGTATGTTCCCGTCTCCTCGTTGTACTGTGCAATCCTTTCCTTAGCCGAGGGACGGTAGGAGGAATCGGGAGTGAAGGAGATGTAGAGCTTTGACGATGTGTCTATGAGATCGATTGTCCTTTCGTAATCCTCACCGGCCGTAATTTCTTCATCCCTTATGTAGCAGTGGTCCGTTCCGCTTTCCCTGACGGTGAGAGTACCGTCGGCATTCGCATTGAAGACGAAGGGATATGAGGTTGTATAGTAACCGGAAGGAGATTTGACGGAAGTCGTAAGAGGTACCAGCGTCGGCTTCTCCTCTTCCCGCGGCGGATCCGTTTCCGGGTCGCTGACGGTGAAGCTGACGTCGCTGACTGTCACTTCAGCCCACCTTGCCGCAGCAAAGCCCACGTAGACGTATTCCGTATCGATCTGTGTGAGATTCTCCGGTCCGTAGAGCGTGAAGGATTCCGGGTAGGCTTTTCTCACTTCGTCTCCGTTCTCGTCCGTAATCCACTCCCTTTCCTCTTCGGGAACTGAGTAGAAGCAGTGGTAGCCGGTGTTGTCCTTTTTTACTGTCAGGTAATAGACGTCACCGCTTTTTACGAGAGCGTTCTCGTCGTAGGAGAATGCACTTCCCGTGCTTCTTCCCTCCGCTGCGACCGCGCTGTCACCGCCCGAGAGCACAGAAGGAGTGATTCCCGTCACGAACCTCGCTCCGAGGGTATCCTTCGAGGAGTACTTGACTCCTCCGATTGTCTCCTCGAACTTCGTTGCGATGAGACCGACGGAGTTCGTGTAGTTGTTGACGCTGCTGACTCCATTCTCTCCGATGGAGTCGAGTACGAGGATTCCGAATCCCTCCTGGCCGTCGGGAACGGGATTTATCCAGTCGACGGTGATCTTACAGGAGAGGACGAAGTTCTCCTCGTCCGCATCCACTCTTGTATAGTAGAATGATATCCCGTCATGGAAGGAGGTGAACTTACCTCCCTGCTCGGTACGCGAACCCGCGTACAGCTTTATCCTGAGGTCGTCGCTGTCGAGGATCTCGCATCTGTTGAGGCTCTCCTTCGTCGACTGTCCGAAGTATGTGAAGTACCAGTCCCTGTCCCTTTCCTTCTTCACTGTCTTCTTCAGCGGACTCGAGGAGCTTTCCTCGTCACCGCGGACTGCGGTTACGACGAATGAGTAGGCTTTACCTTCCCCGAGGGAGGAGTAGGTGAAAGATGTATCTTTCGTACTGTCTGTGCGGACAATCGTTCCCGTTCCGTATTCCGATACGGAAACGGTGTAGCTTTCCGCTTCGTCGACCTTTTTCCATTCGAGAGCGAGGATACCGTCTCCCGTGTTTTTTGCACTCGGGGAGGGTTTATCGAGGGGAAGGGAGTAGGTGAAGGAGAAGAGAGGAGATGAGTACGTCTTCTCCTCGTTGTTCTTCACGGCTGTGACTGAGACGGCGTAGGAGCCCGAGTGCGAGAGATCGAAGGTGGTTTTCCGCTCGCTCTTCTTGCTCTTTCCGAGATTCTTCGAGGAGATTTCCTTTCCGTTCTCATAGAGCGTGAGTGTGAGTTTGTCAGCGCCTTCGTTTCCCGTGACGGCATCGAGCCTGACTTCGATCTCCCGCTTGCCCTCTACCGGGGAAACGGATATGACTGAGGGTGACGTGTAGTCACTCTCCCACGAGAAACAATAAATGCTGGAAGCGAGGAGCCCCAGCATCATGAGAATCATCAACAGTTTCTTCATTATTCAATAACAATTGCGTAGATGTAGATTCCGCTCTTTGCAGAGCCGATTGTGTAGGTTCCGTCCTTCTCGATTCTGAATTCGCCCGTTCCGACAGTCATGTCGCCTGTTGCGGGGGGAGCGGGGATTGTCGCAATCGGAGTGGCATCTGTCGGAGTGAAGAGGTTGAGAACTCTCTCGTCTGTCTTGCTCGAGGAATTGAGGTAGACCTTCACTGTCTGTCCCTTCTTTGCATTGAAGGTGATGGAGAGCATGTCGGTCTTTCCCGTGCCGTTGAGCTTGATGCGGTTGTTGAAGATTTCTCCGTCCTCAGCCGTTCTTTCGTCCATTTCCTGGACGTCTATGGCCTTCGATTCGCTTCCGTTGAGTGTAAAGCCGTCAATTGTGACGGGGGAAGTGTAGGTCGCCGGGTCGAGGTCGTTTGCAGAGAGGTACATCTCCTCTGCTGCGACTGCGGTAAGAGCAATCAGTGCGATGATTGATAATGCGATAATCTTTTTCATTTTTCCTTCCTTTTATCTTAATTTTAAGTCGTGATGGCGGAATAAAGATTTATCAATTTGAACTAAAACGCATTACAATGGTTTCAAGGAGACAGAAATGAACGAGACAGTTGAGAATATCGTGAAGAGGCGTGCAGTGAGGTCCTTCCTCCCTCGCCCCGTGGAAAGAGAGAAGATTGACGAAATAGTAGAGGCCGGACTCTACGCTCCGTCGGGCATGAACCGTCAGGAGAGGGCCTTCATCGTCATAACGGACAAGGCGGCAAGAGACGAAGTTGCGAAAATCAATGCCTCTGTCATGAAGAGCGACCGCGACCCCTTCTACGGCGCTCCCGTCGTCATCATCGTCTGCACGAAGAAGGGATTCACGAACGTTGAGGACGGAGCGGCTGCAATAGAGAACATGCTCATTGCTTCTCAATCTCTCGGGCTCTCGTCCTGCTGGGTACACAGGGCCAAGGAGGAAATCGAATCGGAATGGGGACGAGGGCTGCTGGAGAAACTCGGAATACCGGAAGACTACGAGGGAATCGGGAACATAGCCCTCGGCTACTCCGATGTCAGGCCTCAGGCCGCCGAAAGAAAGCCGGGGCAGGTATTTTTCATCTAGAGGAGGAGGAGAGTGTGTCCCGGACCATGAGAGAGGTTCCCGCAATCATTATGATGAGAGCTGTAATGTAGTTCGGGGTTATCTTCTCCCTCAGAATCAGGAATGAGAGCAGCGAACCCAGGAAGGGATTCACTGCATAGAAGGAGCTTGTCGAAGCGGTTCCTATCATGCTCTGTGCCTTTATGTAGAGGAAGATGCTGAGTCCGTATGCGACGGATCCGAGGAGGAGAGTGAGGAGAATATACTTCACTTCGGGAAAGGTTTCTCCCCTAAGAAGGGCGACGGCTATCGAGCCGGTGCCGGAGAAGAGTCCCTTGACTGTGACTATCTCTCCAGTGTCGCGGGATGAGAGCATACGCGTGCAGTTGTTCTCAAGTCCCCAGCAGACTGTTGCGAGAAGCACCAGAAGAAGCGGCGGAGAGACTCTCCAGTCACTGCTCCCGCTGAGAGAGAGTACGATTGTCGAGAGGGTTATCAGTGCAATTGCCGCCCAGCCGCGTTTTGTTATTCTCTCACGGAAGAAGAGTGCTGCGATGAGGGAGGTTGCAACAATCTCGAAGTTATTGATCAGTGTCGAGAGAGACGCAGAAGCATTCCTGAGGCCCAGCATGAGGAGAATCGGGGCCGCGATGTCGAGAACGACCATGCCTGCGGTGTACGGAAGATCGCTCCTTCTCAGCTTCGCTCGCTTTTTCTTCCCTTTCAGAAGAGACACGATCCCTACCGATATTCCCGCTCCCAGGTACAGAAAGCCCGCAGTCATGCATGATCCCGCATTCTCCAGGAGAATCTTGGAGAGGGGAATGTTTATCGAGTAGCAGAGTGCCGCCGCAAGGGCGAGAAGGATAGCCTTGCCTTTCATGAAACAGATTATAACGCCCGGGAAAGCGGAAATGAAAGATGATCTTCTTATTCCCGTTCGGGAAAATCCCAGTAGCAGGAGGGAAGAAAAATACAGATATTCCCGTACGGGAAAAAAGAGGAGAAATCTGCTTTTTCGACATACATAATTCTTCTAAAGATAAAGACTTCCAGTTGTTGATAGAATGAGAAAACTGTCCCCGTTTCTGAACTTCCATTTCCATCCGTCCGGACTTACACTCTGGTCATGAAGAAAGACATATACCTCAGAGGAAAGCTGTGCGGTCAGCTTCAGTCCTCAATGCACGGAATCACCTTCACGTATTCGGAGTCTGCAGACTCTCCTCTTTCCGTAAGTCTCCCCGTGAGAAGAGAGGAATACAACTCCCGTTCCGTTCTTCCATTCTTCTCGAATCTTCTCCCCGACGAATGTGAGAGGGAGAAGCTTGCCTCCTCTCTCCGTGTTCGTCCGACTCAGACAATGCCTCTCGTTTCTGCCTTCGGCCTCGATACCGCCGGAGCCGTAAGCATACTGGACGAGGGGGAGGAGTACAGGGAGGAGAACATATACACGGAAGTGTCCGAGGAAGAACTCGGAAGACGGATGGAAAGAAAGGATGAGGAGAGTCTCCTCTGCTGGGGAAACGATACTCATTCCACGATTGCGGGAGCTCAGAGCAAGCTGTGCCTCTACTTCGAGAACGGCAGGTGGTTTATACCGAAGGGTAACTCGCCTACGAATGTCATCGTGAAACCGTCCAAGGAACTCTCGATTAATGAATACACGGTTACAAAGCTGGCATGTCTTTCACACTTCTCGGTTCCGACTGTTGTACTCCACGACTTCAACGGCAGACGTGCCCTCGTCTCTTTCCGTTATGACAGAGACGGGCAGAGGAGAATCCATCAGGAGGATATCTGCCAGGCTCTGGGAATTCTTCCGGAGAACAAGTACGAGGAAGACGGCGGCCCGGGGATCAGAAGGACCGCTGACGTAATCAGAAGGTTCTCATCTTTTCCCCGTGAAGATTCTGTCCGTTTTGCCGGGATAATCGTCTTCAACTACATTGTCGGGAACTGCGACTCGCACGGAAAGAACTATTCTCTTCTCCATCTCGACGACGGGAGAGTGAGGCTTGCTCCTTTCTATGATCTATTATCTACAACGGTTTATGAGGACATCTCCCGCACTCTTTCTATGAAGACAGGACGCAGAAGAAGGATAGATGACGTCTTCCGGAAGGACCTGACCGGACTCGGCATCGTGGAAGAGAACGTGATGGACGAAATCATCGACTCCGTTTTAATCGCTTACAGAAGAGCAGTGGAGGAGATGCGAAGGAGTGAAGAAGATCCTTTGCTGCGGAATATGCTTGAACGTATATACACGGATTCCCTTCCCCGTATTGAGCGACTCGGGTCATAGATTCTATAATGGCGCTATGGCAAACGGTGAAGAGGATCTCAGGGAAAAGAACAGAGGAAGAAGAACGGAAGCGGGAGAGAAAAGGTACTCCCGCTGGTCGTCGTCGCTCGGAAGAGAGGACGCGGAGATGCTCCTCGAGAAGGCTGACAGAGCACCACGGCCGAGGAAGAGAAAATCGGAGTGGAATGACGAAGACTGACGGGGGTCTTCTTTTTTTTGACCATTATGAAAATTAAAGTAAGAAATTAAGATTCCTAAAAAGGAATACAAGAAAATATTACGATTCGTGTTTTAAGCCGGTTTTTATGTATGTTGCTCTTTGACTCCGAAAACGTCTATCATTGAGGAAAAATTTCTCATCGGGGGCAGAGTATGTGTGGAATTGTCGGTTACACCGGACGGAAGGAGGCTGCAAGGATTCTCCTGGAGGGACTGGGTAAGCTCGAGTACCGGGGCTATGATTCGGCGGGGCTTGCAGTCCTCGACGGCAAAGCGGAAGTACATATCGTGAAGGCTAAGGGCAGACTCAGGGGGCTTGTCGAGAAGACCGATGACGGCCGGACGCTCAGGGGAGAATGCGGAATAGGACACACGCGATGGGCGACCCACGGAGAGCCGAGCGAGAACAACGCACATCCCCACTGCTCGGATGACATGAACGTCGTCGCCGTCCACAACGGCATTATCGAGAACTACCGAGAGCTCAGGGACAAGCTGATGGGGAAGGGGTACTCCTTCTACTCCGAGACAGATACCGAGGTCATCACGAAGCTCATCGACTATTATTACAAGAAGTACAACATCGGGCCCGTAGATGCCATTGCAAAGACAATGGTGAGAGTAAGGGGAAGCTACGCAATAGCCGTCATGTTCCATGAATACCCGGGAGAGATATACATCGCCCGCAAGGACAGCCCGCTCATCGTCGGTGTCAACGACGACGGGACATATCTTGCATCCGACGTTCCCGCCGTTCTCGGGTACACGCGGGACGTCTACTACGTCAGCAACCTCGAGATGGGAAGACTCCGGAAGGACGGAGTTACGTTCTTCGATCTCAACGGAGACGAAGTGAAGAAGGAACTGACGCACATCTCCTGGTCCGAGACCCAGGCGGAGAAGGGCGGCTACGAGCACTTCATGATAAAGGAGATCCACGAGGAGCCGAAGGCGGTTAGGGACACTCTGGGGGCATATATAAAGGACGGAAAGGTCGACTTCTCGTCCTCGGGAATTCCGGACAGTATCCTCGAAGGAATCTCCGCCATCAGGTTTGTTGCATGCGGCTCCTCATACCATGTGGGACTTGCGGGAGAGTACATCATGGAAGACCTCTGCCGTATTCCGTCCCGTGTCGAGATGGCGAGCGAATTCCGCTACCGCAATCCGGTGCTGGACGAAAAGGAACTCGTCATCGTCATAAGCCAGTCGGGTGAGACTGCAGATACACTTGCAGCCCTGAGACTGGCCCGGGAGAGCGGAAGAAAGACGCTTGCCGTCGTGAACGTCATCGGCAGTACGATATCGCGTGAGGCGGACCACGTGATCTATACCCTCGCGGGTCCCGAGATAGCGGTTGCTACGACAAAGGCATATGCGACACAGCTCTGTGTAATCTACCTTCTTGCAGTGAAGCTTGCTTTCCTCAGGGGACTCATTGAAAGCGAGAAGGAACTTACGGACGAACTGCTGTCACTGCCCTCGAAAGCCGAAGACCTTTTGAAGGAGAAGGAGAAGATACAGTGGTTTGCTTCCCGCTCTGTCAACAGGAAGGATGTCTTCTTCATCGGACGCGGACTCGACTACGCCCTCGCAGCAGAAGGCTCGCTGAAGCTCAAGGAGGTAAGCTACATCCACTCCGAAGCCTATGCATCGGGAGAGCTCAAGCACGGGACGATATCGCTCGTGGAGGACGGCACTCTCGTAATCGGACTCCTGACACAGCCTCAGCTCTACGAGAAGACGATGTCGAACATGGTGGAGTGCAGGACGAGGGGAGCGTATCTGATGGCGCTTACTCTGAGGGGAAACTACCAGACCGAGGAGAACACGGACTTCACCGTCTACATTCCGAAGACTTCGAGATACTTCACGACGCTCCTTGCGATAATCCCGCTGCAGCTTCTTTCCTATTACATCTCTGTCCAGAAGGGCCTCGATGTCGACAAGCCCAGGAATCTTGCCAAGAGCGTAACGGTGGAGTAAACTCTTTCCGCATAAGATAATGTATATTTAGTAAGGAAGATTAACCAAGTGAATGGACGCTGTGTACTGGTCCTCGGGGGCACCATAACCGATTACAAAGAGGTAAAGTCGCTGATCGACGACGAAGACTACACTATCTTCTGCGACAGAGGGCTGAGGCACCTCTCATCTCTCGGAGTGAAGCCATCTCTTGCCGTCGGTGATTTCGATTCCGTTCCCGTTCCGGAGGGCGTGGAGAGTGTAGTCTTTCCGCCCCGGAAGGATGACACGGATGCCCTCTGCGGCCTTAAGGAAGGACTGAGACGCGGGTACGCGAACTTCCTCATTCTCGGCGCACTCGGGGGAAGACTCGACCACGAGATGGGGAACATCTATCTTCTCGACTATCTTTTCTCCCGCGGTGCCGGGGGGGAGATCAGAGACGCTAAGACAAGTGTGGAGATAGTCGGAAAGGAATGGAAGACCGTCAGGAAGGGCACGAAGTACTTCTCGCTCATTGCGGCCTTCGGAAGGGCGGAGGGCGTCTGTATAGAGGGGGCGGCATACAATCTCACGGACGGTGTGATCGACTCGACATACCAGTACGGAATCAGCAACGAAACCAGGGGAGAAGAGACCCGGGTAAGAGTGGAGAAGGGAAGACTTCTCCTCATAAGAACAGAGGACGGGGTATGATCACCGATTATGACGGTTCAGACGGAATCATAAAGCCGGAGATGAGTTTCTCCTTTTCGGGCGTGAAGGCGGATGTGTGTCTCATCATATTCTCTCATGAGATTCATGATTACCTTCTCTCGACATTCGAATGCACCTCTCTCGGCTCAATGACAAATGCAAACGGACGCATCGGAATATACAGTTTTCTGTACAAAGGAAAGCGGATTGCATTCTACCTTTCGTACATATCCTCCACATGTTCCTCATTCCTCCTCGAGGAGTCACATGTCATCACGGGGGCGGAAAGATACATCGTCTTCGGCTCATGCGGCGTACTCGAGAGGGAGAAGGCGGAGGGCAGATTCATCGTCCCGACCTCCGCCTACAGGGACGAGGGGATGAGCTATCACTATCTCGAGCCTTCGGACTATGTGGAGATGAGAAACCACTCTGTCGTTTCGTCATTCTTCCTGAAGAACGGAATTCCGTATGTCGAGGGAAGAACCTGGACGACCGATGCCTTCTACCGCGAGACGAAGAACAAGATTGAAAAGAGAAGAAGCGAAGGCTGCATCTGTGTCGAAATGGAATGTGCCGGACTCGAGGCTGTCAGCCGGTTTTACGGCATAGAGCTCTATGCCTTCCTTGTTCCCGGCGACGAGGTGGCACTCGACGAGTGGAGGGCGAGGGAGAACCTGGGCACGGCCAACCACTCTCTCGATAAACTCTACGCGGCACTGCTTCTTGCAGTCGCTTTATGTTAACTTATCGTTGACTTCCGCTCCGAGCATTGAACTAATCTGTCGTACCGTGCAATAATTACGGCACAGAATCAAGGAGACAGCATGCTCAGAATAGAGAATCTTACAAAATGCTATGGCGAGAAGAAGGCCGTCGACAACCTTTCGCTCAATATACTGCCGGGAGAAATCTACGGCTTCATCGGTCACAACGGAGCGGGGAAGACGACGACAATCAAGAGTGTTGTCGGCATCCAGACCTTCGACAAAGGCGAGATCTTCATCAACGGCGTCAACATAAAATCCGATCCGATTGCCGCGAAGAAGGTGACAGCATACATCCCCGACAACCCGGACCTCTACGAATACATGAGCGGTGTGCAGTACCTCAACTTCATCGCATCCGTCTTCGGCATCTCCCAGAAGGACCTCGAGGAGAGAGTGGCGAAGTACGCAGATCTCTTCGAGATAAAGAACGACCTGGGCTCCGCCATCGGAGAGTATTCTCACGGCATGAAGCAGAAGCTTGCGATAATCTCCGCTCTCATCCACGAGCCGAAGCTCCTCATCATGGACGAGCCGTTTGTAGGACTCGACCCGAAGGCCGCACACATTCTCAAAAGCCTCATGAGGGATCTCTGTGACAGAGGAGGAAGCATCTTCTTCTCGACACACGTGCTTGAAGTAGCAGAGAAGCTCTGCGACAAGGTTGCAATCATCAAGGGCGGAAAGCTCATCAAGAGCGGAACGATGGAAGAGGTGAAGGGGGACGAAAGTCTTGAGAACGTCTTCCTGGAACTTGTGGAGGAGTGATGATAAGGACTCTCATAAAAAAGGAATTCCTCTCGATGTGGAGAAGCCTCTTCGTCAACTCGAAGACGGGAGAGAAACGCACGAAGTCCAGAACTGCTCTCTTCATACTGCTCTATGCAGCACTCGGCCTCTTCCTCGTCGGAATCTTCTTCGGTCTCTCGTATGAACTGGGCTCCGTTTTCGTCCAGATGGGACTGGGATGGTTCTACTTCTCGATAATCGCGATGCTCTCTCTCGCCATGGGTATATTCGGCGACGTCTTCAATACCTATCAGATGATGTATGCGTCGAAGGACAACGACCTGCTCTTCAGCCTCCCGATAGGGAGCAGCCACATACTCCTGTCGCGTATGCTTGTCGTCTTCATCACGGGCTCCGGGTACCTTTCCCTCGTATTCGTACCGGGAATCGTGGCCTACTGGGTTGCATCTCCGTCGTTTTCGTTTGCCGTTCTGCTGCTGCAGATAGTCGTGCTCTTCTTCCTTTCCCTTCTCGTCACGACGCTTACATGCGCCCTGGGGTGGGTCATAGCGAAGCTGAGTGCGAAGATGAAGAGCAGGAACGTTGCGAAGATCATTGCAACTCTTCTGTTCTTTGCTGTTTATTATTTCGTATCTGCGAAGTCGGGTGAATACATCCAGCTTCTCATCGCCAACGCAGAATCTGCATCCTCCGCTCTCAGGGGCTTCTATCTCGCCTATGCCGTAGGAAGCGGCTCGGCGGGCTCCGTGTCCGACACGCTCCTCTTTGCCGCGGTGTCGGCTGCGCTCTTTGCGCTCTGCTTCGGGATTATATCGCGCTCGTACATACGTCTCAGTACCGAGAACGGAAAGAGCGTGAAGAAGGCTTATTCTGCGTCTCGGATCCACTCTTCCGGCTCTGACAGAGCACTTATGAAGAGGGAGGCGAAGAGATTCATCGGCTCCACGGTCTACGCCCTCAATACGGGCCTCGGAATCGTGGTGCTCGTCGTCGGCTCTGTCGCTCTCTTCTTCCTGAAGGACAGGTTCATGCCCCTGCTTTCCTCGCTCGAGGACGCCGGCATGGGAGGCCTTGCCTCCATTGTGGTATGTGCCATCCTCATGGCTGTAATCTCGATGAACTGCATCAGTGCACCTTCCGTTTCACTTGAGGGAAAGAACATCTGGATCGTCCAGTCGCTCCCGCTTGACCCCTGGAGAATCCTCAGAAGCAAGGTGATGTTCTGCTTCATTCTGAATGCTCTGTCGTCGCTTGTCTTCATTCTCGCATCCGCCATCCTCTCGATAGTTCCTCTCCCGGACCTGCCGTTCGTGATCATTCTTGATCTGCTGTTCTCAATGGTGGTATCGGAAACGGGACTCGTTCTCAACATAGTCCACCCGTCTCTTCACTGGACGAACGAAGCGGTATGCGTCAAGAACGGACTTGCAACCTTCATCGTGCTCTTCGGGGGCTGGATTGTGACCGCGGTATTCTGCTTTGTGTACTTCAAGTTCCTGCTCGGCGTCATGAGCGTCGTTTTCTATCTCCTGATCTTCACATCCGTTTTTGCTGCCGCCGTCGTCTTCGAGACGCTGTGGCTCAGGAAAAAGGGCTCGAAGCTGTTCCAATATCTTTCATGAAGAAATAACCTCTTCCCTTCCGGAAGGGGTTTTTAAACGATGAGACGAAAGAACAGAAAAGGAAAGAATACGGAACTAGCGAATGCCGCAGAGATATAGTGCAGGGCCGGGATAAAGAGCGAGTAGCTTCCTGACACAGTCTCCAGTACTGTCAGCGAGATGCAGAACGGCTTCTTTCCGTCTCTTATACATGACAGGAACAAGCTGCCGTCGAGGCGACTGGCGGTGGAGTCTGAGGTACACGAGGAAGAACATCGTGAGAGCCTAAGAGACTCTCTTCGAAGTCTCGGATGAGCTTTCGGGAAGATGGCACGATGTCAGGGTACGTCTGATATCACAAAATTGCCAAATGAAATAGTACAAATTGCCAAATGAAATACCGCAAGATTGCCAAATGAAATACCGCAAGATTGCCAAATGAAATACCACAAGATTGCCAAATGAAATACCACAAGATTGCCAAATGAATTTGACTTATCTTTTTACTTACAATAGAATGCTTCTGAGGTGACAGAATGGGTGATTACATAAGACGTATTGTTGATAAACAGCTTGATTTGAAACTCAGAGCATTCGGAGCAGTGAATATAGTCGGCCCCAAGTGCTGCGGCAAGACTACGACTGCGGAACAGGTTTCAAAGAGCAGGCTTCAGCTTCAGAAGGATTCGGACAAGGAGTCTCTCAGACTGACTGCGGAATTGAATCCGATGGCACTGCTTGAAGGAGAACAGCCTCGTCTTATCGACGAATGGCAGGATGCCCCGGCTCTCTGGGATGCGGTGAGGTCTTACTGCGATGACAATCCTGCAAAGGGACATTTCATACTTACCGGTTCCACTTCGAGGAAGGTCAGGACCTGTCATACGGGGACTGGACGCATTTCAAGACTGAAGATGTATCCGATGAGTCTTTTCGAGACGGGGGAATCGAACGGAACGGTGTCTCTTCAGAAACTCTTCAGTGGAGAGGAGAAACTTGAGAAGGGATGCTGCTCCGACCTCACGATAGAGAACCTGATCTTCGCTGCATGCAGAGGAGGATGGCCGACAAGCGTTCTTCTTGATGACAGGGAAGCCCAGCTTGAGATTCCGAAGGACTATTTCACGCAGATATATGAAAAGGACATGTTCAATGTTGATGAAGTCAGACGAAACAGGAGCACGATGAAGAAGATACTTCACTCGTATGCCAGAAACATTTCGACGCTTGCAACAAGGGCTTCGATTCAGTCTGATGTAAGTTCCACGTCTTCGATAAGTGATTCGACGTTTGCCGATTATGTTGAAGTACTCGAGGACCTTTTTGTTATCGAGGATCTTGAAGCATGGTGCCCTGCCATAAGAAGCAAAACCGCCATAAGAAGCGGCATGAAAAGAGAATTCGTCGATCCGTCGATTGCCGTTGCCGCTCTGGGCGGGTCTCCGAAGATGTTCAATACGGATCTGAAGACATTCGGCTTCATCTTCGAGTGTCTCTGCATAAGGGACCTCAGAGTATATTCATCAGCTCTCAGAGGAGAGATGTCGTATTATCATGACCGTTACGGCCTTGAGGCGGACGGCGTCCTTCATCTTGATGACGGCAGATATGCGCTTCTTGAATTCAAGCTCGGGGGAAGAGAGATTGACAAGGGAGCGGAGCATCTCAATGAAATCGAAAGACTTGTCAGAGAATACAATGAGAAGAACGATATTCAGCTGAGACTTCCCGATCTGAAAATGGTGGTTACGGGAACCAGGTACGGCTTTCTGAGATCAGACGGAGTCTATGTCGTTCCAGTCGGATGCCTCAGAGACTGAAAGACCCGATAGGATAAAGAGAAAAAGAAGAAGGCTCAGGGCCGGACAGCCGCTGTGATTTTTTTTTCGTCTCTGAAGCCTACAACTGCACGTTGAAAAGACCTTTTCAGCATGTCATCCCGTACTTCGCATGCAGATCAGGCTTCGGTATCTTTGTCTGCATTCTTATCGTGGAAATAAGGCCGGGAGATAATTTTGCAACAAAACGCAACAATATTTGTTTACAAATGGAATTTTCCCTATTAAGATTAGACTAAAGAGGCAGGAAAGCCTCGGTAAACGGAAAAATAACGGAGGTTCCTTTATGGATTACGCTGCAATTAAGAAGGCTGCTGAAGACTACGGTCCGGCAATGACCAGGTTCCTGAGAGATATGATCGCAATTCCCTCTGAGAGCTGCGAAGAGAAGGGTGTTGTATACCGCATCAAGGAAGAGATGGAGAAGCTCGGTTACGACAAGGTCGAAATCGACAAGC
>CAVILL010000008.1:0-48705 GCA_963643635.1 Sphaerochaetaceae bacterium
GGATTCTACCATGATACCGGAATGATAAAAGTTATCAGCGGGGTCAGAAGGTGCGGAAAATCCTGCCTGATGCATACTATTGCAGAGGAACTTGAAGAAAGCGGAATCCCCGCTGAAAATATCATCTTCATTGATCTGAAGAAGCGTGGCTTCAGGGGAATAAAGACTCCATCCGAGCTGGAGAGGGTGATAGACGGAAAGGGTACAGCCGACGGGGTGAAGTATCTCTTCATAGATGAAATCCAGAACGTTGAAGGATTCGAGACTGTTGTCGAGGAATACAGACTTGAGGAAAATTATTCCATATTCATCACAGGCTCCAATTCATATATGCTGAGTGGCGAGCTCTCGACTGTCCTTACGGGAAGATACGTGGATTTCGAGATGTTCACTCTGACTTTTGAGGAATATCTCAAGATGAAGGCGTTTTATAATCAGCCTGTCAGCGGCAACATCACTGAGGAATTGGACAATTACGTTCTTGAGGGAGGTTTTCCGAAAGCTCTGGACTATGAGCATATTGAGGATAAGAGGCAATACGTGAAGAGTGTTATTCAGGAGATATATGCAAGGGATATAAAGAACCGGGTGAAAATCAAGAACATGGAAGCCTTCGGAAAGGTTCAGACTTACATAATCAATAATTTCGGCTCATCGACAAGCATTCCCAATATTCTGGATGAACTCAGAAAAGACGGCCTTATGATAAAGCGCGAAACTCTGCAGAAATATATCCAGATACTTCTTGATGCAAAGATAATCTACGAATGCAGAAGATTTGACCTGAAAACAAAGAAATCCATCCACGGTGAGCAGAAGTATTATCTGGCGGATCTGTCGTTCTACTTTGCAGGAAATGTGGATAACAGAATCAATTACGGCCCGGCTCTTGAGAATGTTGTGTATCAGTATGCTCTTTCAAAAGGATATGAAGTGAGTGTCGGCAGAATCGGGAAACTTGAGTGTGATTTCATTCTGAGAAACAGGCCCATGCAGTATTCTTATGTCCAGGTGGCAATGACCATGCAGAACAGTATAGAGACGGAAAACCGTGAATATGCTCCTCTGGAGAAGATACATGACAACTATCCGAAGTACATCATGACACGTAACGACATGATTCAGCAGAGAAACGGTATCATCCATGTCAACATAGGGAATTTCATGAAGAACGGAAGTCTTTTCTGATTCGGACGACCCCGCTCCGGGTTCTTTTCCTTGCCTCTCCGTTGTGGTACTTTCTACGTATGAAGAGAGAGCTCGAGAAGTGGCAGAAGGTTGAGAATTCGATAATGCGGGAGTACAGGGGACGACTCTGGGCTCCGTTCATCGACAGTCTCAAGACGTACTCTCTTCTCTCTCCCGGGGACAGGGTTGCGGTGTGCATATCGGGAGGAAAGGATTCGATGCTGCTGGCCGTGCTGATGAGGATGCTGCAGAGGATATCGGACTTCCCGTTCGGACTCGAGTACATAGTGATGGATCCCGGCTACACGGATGAGACTCTTCTGCAGATAAGGCATAATCTCGAGATACTGAACATTCCGGCCTCTGTCATCAGGACGGACATCTTCTCCGTTGCCCTGAAGGCCGGGAAGTATCCCTGCTATCTCTGTGCCCGCATGAGAAGGGGGTGGCTTTATAAGCTTGCAGAGGAGAAGGGCTGCAACAAGATAGCACTCGGCCACCACCGGGATGACGTCATCGAGACCGTCCTCATGGGGATGTTCTACTCCTCCCAGATCCAGAACATGCCGCCGAAGCTCAAGAGCAGGAATCATGAGGGCATGGAGCTGATACGTCCCATGTACCGCATTGCGGAGAGAGACATCATCTCGTGGTGTACTGACAATGAACTGACGTTCATCCGCTGTGCCTGCTCGGTTACCGAGCGTAACGCCGGGGACGGGAAGGGCAGCAAGAGAGAGGAAGTGAAGAGACTCATAGCTTCGCTCAGAGTTGACAGCCCGCACATCGATGATTCGATCTTCAACAGCATCCACAATGTGTATGTATCGACATTCCCCGCATTCCGCGAGAACGGGGAGAAGGTGTCGTTCCTCAGGTACTACGACGATGAGGAGGATCAGACCTCGGGCGGCATGTAGGAGAAGGTGTCTCCTTCTGTTCTGTACCAGACTCCGTCATCCGAGAGGTGTATGAAGGTGTCCGCACTGAGACCCGACTTCTCTTTTCCGATCATCATCCAGCCTTCCTTCCTCAGTTCCTCTTCCGTCTTCGTTTCCTCTCTTTCCGTCATGTGCCATTCCTCTTTCCGTATATGATGATTCTACAGAAACGGGGACAGAAAACAAAGCGGGGATTTTTCTGTTAATTATTTTCTTCTTTATGGCATACACCCCCTTTTCTTGTTATCATGAGCGGGCCGGAACAAGCTCCTCGATCCGCCTTTCGTTGACTGGAGAAGAGAGGGGACGGCAGACTTGGAAAAATCAGGGGCCGGGAAAGACCCGGAAATAAGATTACATGGTATAAGGACAGAAGGTAATGGACAGAGAAATGACTAACAGGTACTTCACAGACCGTCAGAATGAATTCGAGTCTTCTGCAAGAAGCTATCCGAGAAAGTTTCCGTTTGCACTCAACAGGGCAAAGGGTGTCATACTCGAGGATGTAGAGGGAAACAGATACATCGATTTCCTCTGCGGAGCGGGAACGCTTGCGCTGGGACACAACGACGAGAGAGTAAACAGGGCGATGGTGGATCTCATCAATTCGGGTTCTCCTCTTCATACTCTCGATCTCACGACTCCCGCGAAGGACAGGTTCGTCGAGACGATTCATTCCATTCTTCCGTTCGGCATGGCGAAGGATGTGAAGATACAGTTCTGTTCACCTTCCGGTACCGATGCAACCGATGCGGCAATCAAGCTCTGCAAGATTGCAACGGGCCGCAGCTCGGTAATCGCATTCTCCGGCGGCTATCACGGCATGGGCCACGGCGCAATGGCCGTGACGGGCAACTGTTTTGCAAAGAGCCAGGTGCCGAACATCATGCCGGGCGTGCAGTTCATGCCGTATCCGTACTCGTACCGCTGCCCGATGGGGCTGGGGGGAGACGAAGGAACGAAGGCATGCGGAGCATACTTCGAACGCCTTCTCAAGGACCCCGAAAGCGGCGTAAGCAAGCCCGCCTGCGTCATAATCGAGCCAATCCAGGGGGAAGGCGGTGTCATTCCGGCTCCCGTGGAATTCCTCCAGACCATACGACGTGTCACTGCAGAGCTCGACATTCCTCTCATCTGCGATGAAATCCAGTGCGGAATGGGAAGAAGCGGAAAGGTATTCGCATTCGAGTATGCGGGAATCGTGCCGGATGTCATCCTTGCATCCAAGGCCATCGGCGGTACTCAGCCGATGAGCGTTGTCATCTACAATAAGAAACTCGACCAGTGGGGACCGGGATCGCATGCGGGAACATTCCGCGGCAACCAGCTTGCAATGGCTGCGGGAACCGTCGTCATGGAGACGATAAGAGAGCCGGAGTTCCTCGCCGAAGTCGTGAGGAAGGGTAATCTCTTCAGGGAAAGGCTTCTTGCCCTTCAGAAGGAATGCCCGATCATCGGAGACGTCAGGGGAAAGGGCCTCATGCTCGGAATCGAGTTCGTCGACCCGAAAGGACAGACTGACATCATGGGACATCCGATGGAGAGCGGAACTATCTGCGCTGCTGTACAGAAGCTCTGCTTCGAACACGGCCTCGTGATGGAGAAGGGCGGAAGGAACGGCAGTGTAATGCGCTGCCTTACGGCTCTGAATATTCCGGATGAGGACCTCGAGAAGGGTATCTGCATATTCGAAGAGACTGTCAGAGAGATAAACAGGGCCTATGTCTGATCTTCCATACATAATCTCGGACAGTGCTGAAGACAGAAGGGAATATGAAGCTGTGGTTGAGAAGACCATGGCTTCTTTGTTTTCGTCTTTCTCCGACAACAGCGCCTTTTCGGGCATCAATCCGTATGAACTGAGACGGGAAATAGAGGCCCTGGGCTTCCTTCCCGAGAAGGGAATAGGCTTCGACAGGACTCTCGAGAAGGTCGAGAAGACGATACTTCCCAACCTTTTAAGGACATGGTCTACGAAGTACATGCCTCATCTTCATTCTCCCGCTCTGATGGAGACTATCTCCTCCGAGCTTCTCATCTCATCGTTCAACGACAGCATGGACAGCTGGGACCAGGGACCTGCGGCAACGGAAACGGAAGTGATGGTCATCAACGGCCTCAGGAAGCTCTACGGCTACTCCGACGATGCGGACGGCTCCTTCACATCCGGTGGCAGCCAGTCGAACATGAGCGCAATCATCGCCGCGAGGGACTCTTACTGTCAGAAGGTCCTCAAACGGGACGTGAAGAAGAACGGTCTTCCTGACGAATGGAGGAAGCTGAGGCTCTATACATCGGAGATCTCGCACTTCTCGATGGACAAGTCATGCCACATTCTGGGACTGGGATACGATGCCGTAAGGAAGATTCCGGTCGACGACTGCTGCAGAGTCGACATCGGGGCATTCGGGAGAATGCTCGAGGAGGATACGGCGGCGGGGCTTCTCCCGTTCTGCGCCGTAGCCACAATCGGAACCACTGATTTCGGCTCGATAGATAACGTCGCGGAGATGAGAAGACTCTGCGACAGGTATCATATGCACCTCCATGCCGATGCTGCCTACGGCTCCGCGGCCGTGATGAGCAGCAGATACCGCTCGCGGCTGGGAGACCTCAGTCTCTGCGACTCCATCACCGTGGATTTCCACAAGATGTTCCTTCTTCCGATTTCGTGCTCCGTAATCCTCGTGAAGGACAGGTCTCTCCTTGAGCCCTTCGAGCTTCATGCGGACTATCTCAACCGCGAGGAGGATGAGGAGGACGGCTACATTAACCTTGTCGGAAAGAGCATGCAGACCACACGCCGCTTCGATGCCCTCAAGGTCTTCATGGCCTTCCAGACAAGAGGAAAGGACGGCTACGACGAAATTGTCACGAAGCTCATAGACAATGCGGAACTTTTCTACTCGATGATCTCCTCCGACCCCGACTTCGTCACCTCCGTGCGTCCCGAGCTGAGCTCCGTTGTATTCGCTCTCGACAGGGACGATGACACCAACAGGAAGGTGAGGAGGAAACTGCTTGAAGAGGGGATAGTCATAGGTCAGACAGTCATGAAGGGCCGTGTGATGCTGAAGTTCACGCTTCTCAATCCCAATCTCGGAAGAAAGGATTTCGAGGATGTGATAAGGGAGATAAAGAGACTCAGGGATTCCATCGGTTGAGGAAAAGCTGAAGAGCCGGAAGCTCTTCAGCGTATAGACCGGGAGTGATGAAGGTTTCTCTTCACAGCTCTGGAATGCTTTTATGAGGGTGCCTCCCTTTTCGGTAAGGAAGGTCCTCCCTCCGTTGGCGGCGCAGTATCGGAATGGTCCTGTTTTCAGAAGAGGTACCGGATCATCTTCTCCGTCAGCTGCGACTACAGCGCCGACAGATCCGGACTTCATGCTCTTTTCATACCCCGGTATCTGCAGTACTTTTCTTCCGCTGTTTCAGAATCCTTCTCGGAAGATAACGCTTACCAGCTTCCGCCGCCGCCACCGGAGAAGCCTCCGCCGACAGAGCCGGAGGAAGATGACGACGACTGATAGTCACTGTAACCGGTGTCGTAGGCATGGTGCATCGTGTGGTGGAAGAAGAGGTAGAAGCAGAAGAAGTCGTCGTCCCGTTCCCCCTCGTACCATTCCGGATTGTTGATGACCGTATCCCTGTATTTCTCCGACCAGTTTTCTCCGAGTCCGAGTGCGGAAGCGTATGGCAGGAGGGCGTTGTAGCTCTCCCCGTCCTTACACTCCTCTATGAACTTCCTCACTCCCAGACACTTCTCGAGTATGTCGTGTCCGTACTTCGTCTTCTGTTCGACGTGGCTTGCGAGGAAGGAGCCGAAGGCTATTGCCAGCGACTCGGTTATTACGGCTATGAGGGCTTCCGGACAGTTGAGGCGTGCCTTCCGGATGATGAAGACACAGAAAGCGATGACAAGGAGTGTAACTGCTGTCATCCCGGTAACTGCAGCTGTCGTCTGCTTCTTCTTCCACCAGGCCTTCTTCGCCTGGAACATGTTTCCCGTAACGGATGAGACAGCGAAGAGCACGATTAGGAGAAGAGAGAGGAGAATCGAGAGGATTCCGGGGAATTTGAGAGAAAGCAGTATTCCATCCGCAATTGCAACAGCAAGGTAGAGTACGAGCAGTATGCCTTCGAGAACGGAGCTGAGCCTGCGTTTGAGTCTTCTCTCTCCCTTACCGAATTCCTCGGAGAGTTTTTTTCCAACCTTTGAATCGTACTCATCAGAGAAGCCTTTCTTCCCCAGGTCTGTAAATGTGGCTTCCCTGTCTCTGACGACGAGTGAGAAGAGTTCCTTCTCAGCCTCTGCAGTATTCTCCGGAAGGTCTTTGATCTTCGTTATCGAATAGTCCCCGTACTTCTTCTTTCCCTTTTCCTCTTCTTTTCCGCTTATCTTTATATAACCCCTGTCACCCCAGTAGATGACCATCGCTCCGAGGTCGTTCTCCGCATTCTTCTTTCCGTCTTCGATGATGTACCTCAGTTCCATCGGAGAGAAGCCTTCGGGAATTTCCGATGTGGCGACGGCATTGACCGGCCTGTCCGTACCGAAAAGGCGCCATATGACGACTGTCATGACCAGAAGAAGAAGTGTGATTACGATTGAGAAATAAAGATAGGGTGTGGAGTTGTCCACTCTCTCTTCTATTCCCGTCCAGTAGCCTTCGTCCATTTCGACGCGGAGTGTTATTCCGCCGTAGTTCCTGAGTCCGCTCTGCTTTCCCGAGACGGTCTTCCTGTCTTTCGAGAGGGTGAAGTTTCCCTCCGTAGTGGAACCCTCCTCGCCGTATGTAACCCATATTCTGTCTCCGTCGAGTGCCTTCGGGAATGTGACAGACCATGTTATGTTCCAGATCTTCGTGTCCCACGCGGGAGATATTATGTTGTAGTAGAGCTCGTCATAGTCGCTGTAGAGGTCGCGGCCGAGGTCGTAGTCGTACTCGATGACGTACTCCTTCTCGCCCTTCACGTATTCGTCCTCGTCTCCGAGATAGATTCTGTAGTTCCCGTCCTCCTTCTCGACCTCGTACAGGTCGGCGGAGGTTATGTTCGACACCACAGCCCTGACGGGATCTGCGAAGTTGCCGTCGGGATTTGAGAACCTGTACTGGATATCTCTGTAGAGACCGTGCGATGAAGTGGTGAAGTCTGCATTTATCGTCTCCTTCACGTGCATCGATGAGTCCTCGCTGACAGTGATTTCTATATCGTAGGCGTTGATGACGAAATTCTCCGCACCCAGCGCAAAGAGAGAGAGAAGGAGAATCAGAACGGATTGTATTACTTTCTTCATGGACTATTCCTTTCCGCATTATAAAACTGGGAAGGGCGCTTTTAAAGGGGCGGAGGATGATTTTCACGCTTTCCTCCATGTGATAATCTTTCCTCATGAAGAAAGTACTTGTCGGTATGTCCGGCGGCATCGACAGTTCGGTTGCCGCACTTCTACTGAAGAACAGTGGTTATGAAGTCGAAGGAATCACGATGCTCATCTGGCGTCCCGATTCTCCATACCCGGCGCCGGCGTCGGCTGACAGCTGCTACAACCCTAAAAAGGCCGAGGAAATAGCCGGAATCGAGGAGATCTGCCGGAAGATAGGCATCAGACATCATACTGTCGACTGCTCGGACCTCTATGAGTCGACTGTCCTCAGGAACTTCCGTGAAGAGTACATGCACGGCCGCACCCCCAATCCCTGCATATGGTGCAACACGAAGATCAAGTTCGGGGCCATGGTGGAGAAGGCGAGGTCGCTCTTCGACTTCGATTACTTTGCAACCGGTCACTATGCAAGAATCAGATACAACGGGGATAACGGACGCTGGGATCTCATGAAGGCCGTGGATCTCAGAAAGGACCAGTCCTACTTCCTTTCGCGCCTCAGCCAGGAGCAGCTGAGTGCGACTCTCTTCCCGCTCGGGGAGATGACGAAGAGCGAAGTGAGGAGAATCGATGTCGGGAACGGCTTCCATCGCGAGGGAATGAGCGAAAGTCAGGATTTCTACTCGGGTGACTACACTGACCTTCTTGAGGTCGGGGACAGGAAGGGTGACATCATCCTTGCTGACAGCGGCAGGAAGGTGGGGGAGCACAGAGGGTTCTGGCACTACACTATCGGTCAGAGAAGGGGGCTCGGTGTTGCGTACAGTGAGCCATTGTATGTCGTATCTCTCAATCCGGAGAAGAACGAGGTCGTTGTCGGAACGGAGAAGTATGTGAGAGGACTCGGGGTCGTATGCTCGAATCCCAACTGGGTCGGAGATACGGCATTCGAGAGTGATAAGATCTACTCGGCGAAAATCCGCTCCACATCTCCCGGTGTCCCGTGCAGGGCGGAGAAGACGGAAGACGGGTTCTCGCTCACATTCTCCTCGACTGTCAAGGCTCCGACTCCGGGACAGAGCGCAGTCGTCTATGACGGAGAGAAGGTGATTGCCTCCGCCATAATCGAGAAGTCCGTTACGGAAAACTAAAAGGTGTGTCTGTACCCGATACGGGTGCAGAAGAGCCCCGTTACGAGAAGCAGGGCCTCCGGAGCGTCGCTTTCAGAGGGAGAGAACAGGAAGCCGTGTGCCCAGTCCCAGCTGCCGTCACTCTCTACTGCAACAACAGCATAGGCGGGAACATTGGATTCGAAGTAGATGCTGCTGTGAGACGAGAAGTTGATGCTGAATCTGAATCCGACCTCCGCAAAGCCTCCCGCAATCTTCAGAATGCTCAGGTCTGCATATATTCCCGCCGCGCCGAGTGAGAAGTCGAGGTCGAAAGTCTCGGACGGAAGTACGTCATACTTGAAGTATATGTCTCCCGCGACTGCCGATGTGACGCTCATCTTCAGGTTTTCCATTACCTGCTCGCCTTTCGTCTTTCCTTCCTCGTCCTCGAGGGAGAAGAGCGAGTAGATGAAGAGGTTCGGGAAGCCCGAGTCGACGTTTGCTCCGACTTCCATTCTCTCTATGTTTCTGCTGAAACCGATCTGGCTGACATATATTCCCGTCCCCGCGTGGAGGTTCCAGTCCCCCTCCGCTGCCGCCAGGGCAGCGGGAACGATGATCATGAAAACAAGAAGGGCCGTAAGAATCTTCTTCATTTCCGTCTCCTATTTCACAGTTATGAGTTCGTATTCCCTTGTTCCTATTCCGATGCTCTCGGCGTACTCGAGTCCCTGCTTCCAGTTGGTGTCGGGATGCATTGCAGAGAAGTGGTCATGTTCGTGGTGGTGAACATTCTCCAGAACCGAGCCGGGATTGACGGGCGCGGAGTTGACCTTGTCGGCCGAAGCCTGGTCGAGGGCGACGGGGTCGAAGGACGCCAGCATTCCGATGTTCGGGACAATCGGCACGTCGTTGCAGCCGTAGCAGTCACACACGGGAGATACGTCTATTATTATGTTGATGTAGAAGCAGGGTCTGTTCTGTATGACGGCCTTGCTGTATTCCATCATCCTGCAGTTGAGCTCCTCGTTGGAGTTGTCGACTGTCGGAACGATTGCGTTGACGGGGCACACCGGAAGACATCGTCCGCAGCCGACACACTTCTCAAGGTCGATTGAGCACTTTCCGTCATTGAATACCTGGGCCGAGTGTGCGCATGAGAAAGTGCACTTGCGGCAGCCGATGCACTTATCTGTTACGACGCGGGGCTTTCCCTGGTTATGCATCTCCATCTTTCCGCGTCTTGAGCCGCAGCCCATTCCTATGTTCTTGAGAGCGCCTCCGAAGCCCGTCGCCTCATGGCCCTTGAAATGGGAGAGTGCGATGAAGACGTCGGCGTCCATCACGGCTCTGCCGATCTTCGCCCTCTGTACGTATTTTCCGTCGACTTCGACTTCCACGTCGTCGTCACCCTTGAGGCCGTCGGCGATTATTACGGGAGCACCCGTCGTGAGAAGGTTGAAACCGTTGAGGGCTGCAGTCTCGAGGTGGTCGACCGCATTCTTCCTCGAACCCACGTAGAGTGTGTTGCAGTCGGTGAGGAATGCCTTTCCTCCGTTCTTCTTCACTCTGTCCACGACTACCTTCGCCCAGTTGGGTCTCAGGAACGCGAGGTTCCCGCTCTCTCCGAAGTGGAGCTTTATCGCAGCATAGTGGTTGTTGAAGTCGATAGTGTCGAAACCCGCCTTTTCAAGAAGCCTCGAGAGCTTCTCGAGGAGGCTTCTGTTGTCCGTTGTCCTTAGGTCTGAAAAATATACCTTGCTTGCCATCTGTTTTCCTCTGAAGGCAATTGTAGCATGTTTTCCGTCTGAAGGTGATTAATCTTTGTCCTTGAACTTCACAATCGATTCGGTCTTGCGGAATATCTTCTCGAAGCGCTGGAGTTCGCTTTCGCTGAGGGCCGCGCGTTCGATGAGGTCGGAGAGGAACTGCTGTGTCCACTTCTTCTCCTCGTCCCACTTGTAGTAGCCGATTTCTGTGAGGTTGCGAGACATTTCCTCCACGCTCCTGCCGATTCTCTCCTTCGTAACGGCCGTCATTCCGCTTTTATACTCCATCCCGCCAGTGAAGAGTGCGTAGGAGATTATCTGGACAGCCTGGGAGAGATTGAGGGAGGGAAAGAGAGGAGATGTCGGGATGGTGCAGATCGAGCCGCACATGTTCACTTCGTCATCTCTGAGACCGTCCGCCTCGCGGCCGAAGACAATCGATACCTTTCCCTCCGGAAGGGACTTTATCTTATCGGAGAGCTGCTCGGGGGAGTATGCGCTCATCTTCCGGAACTTTCCGCGGCGCCTTGTGGCACCGACGGTGAAGGAGGAATCCCTGAGTGCCTCCTCGAGTGTGGAACAGCGTCTTGCATTCTCCCAGACATCGGAGGCGTGAAGGGCAAGGGTGCGTACCCTGTCCTCGTCGTAGACCCTGTCACCGGTTATCGTGAGACGGGTCAGCCCCATCGTCTTCATGGCCCTGCATACGCTTCCTATGTTCGCTCCGTCCTGCGTTTCCACGAGGACTATTTCTATCCTGTCGCTTCCTTCGATTTTTTCCATGTGATTAATTCTATTCATATGCACGTTTTTTTTCTATAATCAGAAGAGAAAAGGGGAGACTTGATGTATGGAAATGATGGATAAGGCTGCAAGAAGAGTCATCATCTTCATGGGAGTTGTGCTGGCGCTCTTCATTCTGAAGGCCGGTTCTTCGGTTGTCATACCGCTTGCAATCGCTGTTTTCGTCTTCATGCTTGTAAGCCCGCTCATGGACAGGCTTCTGAGACTGAAGGTTCCGACGATTCTCGCCATTGCGGTAATCCTCGTTCTCACAACGCTCTTCATACTCTTCTTCGTCTACGTCATCATCGCCATGATAAACGTACTCGTAGCCGAGCTTCCTTCATATATCAACAAGGTCACCGTATTCGACGAGTACATCTCGTCCTGGATCAGAGGGGTATTCAACTTCAGCGAGGACGACCTTCCGTCAATCATATCCGTACTGAACATTGACTGGGCTCAGCAGGTGAAGAACATAATCTCGTCCCTCTCCTCGGTTTCAGCATCCCTCGTCAGCGACGTGGCGATGGTGATTGTCTATCTGCTGTTCCTCCTCATGGAGGAGTCGACGATCTTCCCCAAGATCCGCGCCGCCTTTCCCGAGAGCAGGAACGAGGCAAGCGACCTCGTGCGGTCGATCAGCCGTCAGACATCGCGCTATCTTTCGGTGAAGATTCTGATAAGCCTCGTCACCGGAGTCTGCTTCTATCTCATCGCGCTTCTCAGCCACATGGACTTCCCGCTTGTCTGGGGTGTCCTGGCGTTCCTTCTGAACTTCATTCCGACCATCGGAAGCATAGTCGTGACCGTGCTTGCGACGCTCATGGCCGCGATCCAGTTCATGCCACACTGGGGGCAGGTTGCCATCGTCTTCTTCGGCTTCCTCGCCACCGAGATGATTCTCGGAAACGTGATCGACCCGAAGCTTCAGGGTGTACAGCTCAACATGTCGCCCTTCGTGATTCTCATCATGCTTGCCCTCTGGGGCTACATATGGGGGATCGCGGGAATGTTCCTCGCTGTTCCCATTACATGTGTCCTCCAGGTAGTCTGCGCAAGCGTCGATTCACTGAGACCTTTAAGCATACTTCTCTCGGCGGGAACCAGCCTCGAGAGGAATGAGGAGTAATATATGGAGATTATCTGTCTTGACCTCGAGGGCGTTCTCGTCCCCGAAATATGGATTGCATTCGCCGACGAGGTGGGTATTCCCGCTCTCAGAAGAACGACGAGGGATGAACCGGACTACCATAAGCTCATGGATTACAGGATGAATATCCTCAGGGAGCACAATCTCACTCTCCGCGACATCCAGGATACGATTGCAAAGATAAAGCCTCTCGAAGGTGCCGGGGACTTTCTGGAGAAGGTGAGGAGCCTGACACAGGTCGTCATCCTTTCAGATACCTTCACCGAATTCGCATCCCCGCTGATGAAACAGCTCGGGTGGCCGACGATTCTCTGCAACAGTCTCGAGGTCGACGGGGAAAATATGCTCACCGGGATAAGAATGAGAATCGAGGACGGGAAGAGAAAGGCCATCGAAGCCTTCCGGAGCCTCAACTACCGCACCTTCGCGGCAGGCGACAGCTACAACGACCTTTCGATGATAAAGACAGCAGACAGCGGAGCTCTCTTCCGTGCGCCGGAGAACATTCTTCTCGAGTACCCGGAGCTTCCTCTCTGCACTGCATACGACGAATTCTATTCGGTAATCGAGAGATTCGTCAGATCATGAGACGGCGTCTTTCGTCTTCCACCGTCGTGAATCCTCCGTGTCCGGGCATGACCTTCAGTCTCCCGTCGAGACGGAGGATTTTTCCAAGACTTTCCACAAGTGCGGTGTAGTCTCCTCCGAGGTCGACTCTTCCTTCTCCGCCTTCGAAGAGGGTGTCTCCCGAGAGAAGCACTCCCTCGTCTTCGAGAAGAAGCGACACCGAGCCCGGGGTATGTCCGGGAGTAGGGAGTACCCTTATCTTTCCGATTTTCTCCGGGTAGTCGAGAAGTGGAATGTCTTCAGGGACTGTGTATTCCTCGTCCGGTATTCCGAACCATCTTATGTAATTCCTGTTTCCCGTCTTCCCGTTCCTTATATAGAAGTGGTCGGGGGATGCGAGGTACACTGGAGTACCGGGAAAGAGTGAGAGAACGGCTCCCAGTCCCATCACATGGTCGAAGTGGCCGTGTGTCAGGAGAACGGCGTCAAGCCTTCCCCTGTCTTTCAGCAGTGAGAGCATTCTTCCGTTGTCGTCGGGGGCGTCGACAAGACAGACATTCCCGTCATCGGAGAGAAGGTACGAGTTCGTGGCGAAGAGGCCGGAAGTGCGGAGTGTTATGTTCATGAGGGGATTATAGCACAGAAAAACACCCGGAAATCTCTTTCCGGGTCTCTCTCGTAACTGAATCGCAATCTCTTACTTGTTCGAGTAGTTGATCTGTGCTTCTCTTCCGTTGATGTCCCTGCCGTTGAATGCAGCAATCGCCTTCTCGCAGTTCTCCTCGCTCATCGTGATGAAGGAGTACTTGTCGTGGACCCTCAGCGAATAGATGTCGTCCCTTGTTATTCCGAGTTCCTGCTGGAGCATGAGGGAGAGGTTCTTTGCATAGAGGTGCTTCATCTTTCCGACGTTGAGATAGAGAGTCCTGGCTCCCTCGGGAAGGACCTTCTCCTTCTTCTCGGGTGCTGCAGCTTCGTCTGCCTGCGGCTTTTCAGAAGCAGCTTCCTTCTTCTGTTCCGCTCTCTCCCTCGGTTCTCTTGCTTCCCTCCTTTCCTTTCTTTCTCTTCTTTCGCTTCTCTCGCCCTTTGCCTGCGGAGCCTTTAAGAGCTCCTCGAGAAGGAGAGCCGAGAAGTAGCCGCGTCTTGTGAAGGGAACGTTCTGCTTTATTGTCTTTCTGATGGCTTCAATCTCGTCGGGGTTCTCGCATGAGCTGAGCTTTCCCATGATTCTGTCGATAGTCTCTTTGAGGACTTCCTGTGAAATGACTGTCTTTTCACTTTCCATTTAATAATCTCCTGACACGCCCGCCTGATGCGGGGTAAAAAAATAAGCGTTGTGAATGGGTAAACGCCGTCCGCCGGTTCCCGTTGTGATGAGAGAGAAGAACCGACACGGATAGAATAATTATCTACCTTCTCATTTGTCAACGTCTCTTTTCCCGTTTATGTACAACCTCACTCCTCTGTGTTAGTATTTTTTCCGATGACAAGCAGAGAAGATCTCTTCCGGGAGACGGAGGAGAAGATTGACGACACCACGCGGCGGCTGAGGGAGCATTTCTTCTCCCTCGGCATCATGCTCTTCAGAAACAGTGAAATACTCCCCCAGAGTATGGGGGTGAGTCTTGTCAGGGCTGCAACCGATGCCGAGAAGGCTTCTCTGGAGGCCGAAAAAAGAAAGAAGGACGACGAGGAATTCATTGAGGAATACGACGCCGGGAAGCAGCGGAAGCTGGAGACTGACGGAATTCTCGAGGACCTCAGAAACCGCGAAAGAGAGACCCGTCTCAAGCTCGGTGCTCTCATCTACGAGCAGTGCTCTCTCAATCTCCTTCCCCGGGAGAACTTCTCCTCGGTCTACGATGACGCCGACAGCGAGAAGGAGCTCAGCGAGAAATCCCGGAGTAACTCCTTCTGGTCGCGTTTCCGCTCATCCTCGGCTCTCAGCCGTCTCAAGCGCAGCGATACTGCGCGCTATCTCGATTACTCCTCCTTCGCCGACAGCGATGAGAATGCGATTCTAATATCCGGTGAGAAGGCCCAGAACCTCATAACCGAACTGAACGAGATAAAGGAAAAGAGGAAGACGGCGCAGGAAGAGGAGGAGAGTCTCGAGAGTTATCTCTCCGGGGCTCTTCAGAGACGGAAGAACCTCGAGAAGGGGGGACTCGAGGAGGACGAGAGCGACCTGGAGGAAAAGAAGAACGAGTTCAATGAGTGCATCATAAACTATGGTAACTACCTCTATGACCGCGGCGGCTCCTGGATAGGAGAGAACACTCCCACGGAGGTTCTCGACTGCCTGCAGCTCATTCTCGAGAACCAGAACGAGTATTCGCGCCTCAATAAGCGACGCGAGCAGCTCAAGAAGGAAGCCAAGGCCGACGACTACAAGGCCCTGATCGAGGAGGAGAAGGACAAGATCCGGATTCTCGAGGAGGAGAAGAGCAGAATCGACGGCCAGATTGAGGAAATCGGGCGCGAGATAGCGCGTCTCGAGACGCTTGTCGAGAGACTTGTCAGAACTCAGGATCAGACGTGATTGTCATCCTCTCTCCCGTACCCGGGTGTGTGAACGTGATTGACGAAGCGTGGAGGTAGAGCCTTTCGCCCTCCCTCTGTGTTCCGTAGAGGTTGTCCCCGACAATCGGATGCCCCAGTCCCGAAGCGGCATGGACTCTCAGCTGATGCGTGCGCCCCGTATGGGGATAGAACCTTACTCTTGTACAGAATCTTCCGTCCCTCTTCTCTATGTCGACCCGCTCCCAGTGGGTGATAGCATTCTTACCCTGCTGAAAGTCCACTATCTGGTGGGGACGGTTATCTACATCGAGGCGCATCGGAAGGTCGATGTCCCCCTCTGTTTCCTTTATTATTCCCTCCAGCAGTGCCGTGTAGGTTTTCTGCACCTGTCGCATCTCGAACTCCAGCGAGAGCTTCTTCTGCGCTTCCTTCGTGAAGGCGAGAATCATTATTCCCGAGGTGTCCATGTCGAGGCGGTGGACGTGCGGAATCTCGGGAGAGGAGGGGAAGAGCTCATGGAACCTGTATGATACGCTGTCCCTTTTCTCCTCTCCGCGTCCGGGAACACTCAGAAATCCCGGTCTCTTGTTGACGACTGCGATGTCGGAGTCGAGATAGATGTAGTCCAGCCCCAGCATGGAGGGTAAAAGGAGTCCGCAGCGCTCACTGCATGGGGGAAGGAAAACGAGAGGGCCGTCGTCTTCGTGGTATCTGAATTCAGCCAGGCCCTTTATCTCCCAGCCTTTCTTCAGAGCGGTGTTTATGAGCTTGAGTCCCGCGCATTCGCCCGTTCCCGTCGGAGAGTGGGGCGGGAGTCCTTCGATTCTTCCGCCCCGCCAGGTGTAGAAGCGGAATATCTTCTCGTATTCCTTCTGAGCCTCCGCGCTGAGGGCGCGGCGCTCTGTTCTCAGTTCGGTGTGTCCGGAATCTATGAGGTCGGTCAGCTCATGAATCTTCCTGTCGTAGAGTGACATGTACCTCTCCCAGTCGCTTTCGGAGAAGCAGGTGTGGACGAAGCCGGGAATGTTGTATACTCCGCTGAGGGCTCCCGAGTAGCCGTAGAGCACCTTTCTTTCTCCGCCCTTCGTCTCTGCTATGAGGACTCCCAGCATGTTGCCGTCCTTTATGAGCGACAGGGGATAGTCCTCCGAGGGAGGAAAGGAGACGGAAGATGTCTCTCTCATCCTCCTGATGAGCGCATCAGCCTCGGTTTTCGCTTCTTCCGTCAACAGAAAATAATCCATGCCTCAATTATGTGATTTTACCCGGAGTCTGGGAACAGGGAATTGAAAAATCCGGCTTAACGGTAATAATCACTTCCATGGAACAGAAAAAACTTGTAAAGAGAATCCTCATGACACTCGCGGGACAGGTGATACTCGGTGCCGGTGCGGGATGCCTCAGAGCCTCGGGGCTCGGAACAGATCCGTATCAGTGCTTCACACGCGCAGTCGAGACAGTCTCTCCTCTCTCGTACGGGACCACCTTCGTCATCATCAACGCGGTATTCCTCGTTCTCATGTTCATCTTCGCACGTTCATACATCGGAATAAGCACCCTCTTCAACATGTTCCTTCTGGGCTACATCATCGACTGGTCGGCTTCGACGGTATCCTCGCTCATTCCGTCTCCGGGAATCGTGTTGCAGGTCCTTCTTCTGCTTGCGGCACTTGTTCTCATATGCTTCAGCTCGGCCCTGATCTTCACATCCGATCTCGGTGTCTCCACATACGACTGGATAGCCCTGCATCTGTCCGACATACAGAAGAGAATCGCCTTCCGCTGGCTGAGGATCATGACGGACGTCCTGTGTGTCATCATCGGCCTCTCTTTCGGCATAATTCCGGGAGTGGGAACGCTCATAACGGCTCTTGCTCTCGGACCCGTCATCTCGTTCTTCCGCACTTACGTGACGGACCCGTTCCTCTACGGGAAACGGAGTGTGACGGAGAAGAAATGAAGACGGAATAAGAGCCCTTCATGTTCTCTCTTCCGAACTTGCTTCCGGAGGACTACTGTCCTTCTCCCTCTCCGGTTTCACCCGTGCGTCTCAGTCTCCTGCAGAGTCATTGCACACTCTCCTGTTTTCCGTTTACGGAATAAGATGGATGATAACTCCCGGTTGCGGACCAGTTTGTTACTGTACATGCAGATGATTCTGTGAAAACTCCGGGTTCCGGCAAATAAAAAAAGTCGGACAGGGCGGATTTGAACCGCCGACCCCTTGGTCCCGAACCAAGTACGCTAGCCTCTGCGCTACTATCCGAATCGACATGAAGAGTATAATCATCTCATCCTATCGTGTCGAGATACCCGACATAAAAAAGTCATCTTGTTTTTTCTCTTCTTTTTTTCTTGTGTCGTAAGCGCTTTCTCTCTTTTTTCATATATCGGGGCGTTTCATTCCTTCTGTTTTTCACGTAAGATTCAATCGGAGTGTATAATGGGTGAGATAAGACATTACAGAAAAGGTGAAGTCATAAGCAGGGAGGGAGAATTCGAACTCTGGATGTATGACCTTCTTTACGGAAAGGTCGGAATCTATGCCGACTACGGCACACCGCATCAGGTGCAGCTTTCAGTCAATGAAGCTCCCGTATTCTTCGGAGAACTGGGGTTCCTGGAGTCCATGCCGCGCTACGGAACGTCGGTGGCCCTCGAGGACTGTACTGTCGAGATCATCAGCCATGACAATCTCTCCGAGTACTTTGCATCGAAGCCCGCAAAGGTCATGGCCATAATGGAGAGCCTTGCCACGAGGGCGAGGAACATATACCGCCAGTATGCAATGTGCTGCGAGACGACCGAGGAATACCTCGAGCTCGAGCAGAAGGGTGAACCTGTTACAGAAGAGCTGAAACAGAGAATGGAGAAGTTCGCACGCGCTGCAAAGCGTATAAAGACGAAGCACGGCCGCTTCTTCAACTTCTGAGAATCATGTCATTACTGCAAAAGGCAAGGAGCTTTCTGACCTACTGTTTCTACGGTCTCATAGCCACGCTCTTCGAGACGGGGCTGTACTCGCTTTTCTACATAGTCCTTGCTCTACCGAACATTGCGGCAACTCTCATGAGCTGGGTGCTCACCGTGGTCCTTGCATTCTTCACCAACAAGATATTCGTCTACAGAAGCAGGGAGTGGAGTGCGCGCATCCTCCTCTCGGAAATCGCGGGATTCTTCTCCTGCCGTCTTCTCACGGGAGTTCTCAACGCAGTGTGGATGTATGTGACGGTCGACCTCCTTGCACTCAACGGGGTAGTGATGAAGCTCCTCGCTGCCCTGGTGGTCGGAATCGTGAACTATGTGGCGGGGCTGTTCCTCATCTTCTCCCGCTCTAGGAAAAGTCCGCAAACGGAGCTTCAAGAGCCTTAGCGAGGTCTTCGGGTTTAAGACGGAGCATGCAGCCTCTGACTCCGGCAGATACGCAGATGTAGTCCTCGAGCTCTGCTGTCTCCTCGATGAATGTGGGGTACTTTCTTATCATACCGAGAGGCGAGCAGCCTCCGCGGATGTAGCCCGTGTTCTTCTGCAGTTCGTTCATCGGCAGCAGGTCTATCTCCTTTGCTCCCGTAAGCGCTCTCGCCTTCTTGAGGGAAATGGAGAAGTCTGCGGGAAGACAGAATACAAAGAGACGCCTGTCGTTTGTTCTCATCACTATCGTCTTGAAGACGTGCTCGTAGTCGATTCCCGCCGTGTCCGCAAGATGGACGGCGTCAAGGTGGTCTTCGTCCCATTCGTATTCGAGAACCGAGTATTCGATTGAGAGAGAGTCGAGTATTCTCATCGCATTCGTTTTCATGGCTGTCATTATAGCCGGTTTTCCGCACTCTTCAACAGCGCAGGATAAACTGCTCGGAATCTGTTGCAATTACAACTTAAAAGTGTTCAACTTTGTGCTAACTGTATGTTATGTAAAATAATATACACTTTATGCGTGTTTTCGTGAAATTGACGTTTTCTGCAAAAAATATGCTGTCGCGGGACAGATTTTACTTTACTTACGGCCTCGGGCATCTTAAACTCATAATCAAGACGCGTACACATACTTATAAATGAAGAACAGCCCCTTTCCAGGGGCTGTCTTTCCGGAGGAACGGGTGATAAGACTACAGAATGACTGGCAGGAATATTTCGACGTCGAGCAGAAAAAGGACTACTACCTCTCGCTGAGGGAATTCCTGAAGAGCGAATACGCTCACCACACCGTATTCCCTCCGATGGACGAGATCTTCTCGGCTTTCGTTCTTACGCCGCTCTCCCGTGTCCGGGTCGTTCTCGTCGGACAGGATCCGTACCACGAGAAGGGGCAGGCGATGGGGCTTTCGTTCTCCGTGAGAGAGAGCGTTAAGATGCCGCCGTCACTGCTGAATATAAAAAAGGAGCTGGAGAATGAAGGATTCGACACTTCCTCCTTCTCCTCCGACCTCACACGCTGGGCGAAGCAGGGAGTGCTGCTGATGAACACCACGCTGACAGTGAGGGAACACCAGGCGCTCTCTCATACGGGAAAGGGCTGGGAGATATTCACCGACAGGTGCATCGGGATTCTCAACGCTGATTCCTCCCCGAAGGTCTTCCTCCTCTGGGGACGCAACGCAAGAAACAAGAAGCCGATGATCACGAATCCGGCGCATCTTGTGCTCGAGAGCGCACATCCGAGTCCGCTCAGCGCCCGGAACGGCTTCTTCGGAAACAACCACTTCCGTCTGACGAACGAGTTCCTCGAAAGTAACGGATTCGAGAGTATAAGATGGTAGAAAAAGGGGAGCTTCCCGGCTCCCCGCTGTGCTCTGATTATTTCCTGTACTTTTGTCTCAGGCGACGAGTGCTCCCGCTGCAGCTTTCAATGCTTCTTCCGCTTCCGCGTCGGGTGCTTCCAGACAGATTACCGGCTCGGCCTTCAGATTGACTGAATCTCCCTCGCATCTTTCCTTCCAGTTTCTCATCCACTCGCCGTCGCCCCAGCCGTAGGAGCCGAAGAGAATCACATCCTTTCCAGAGAGAGACGTTTCCACGGAAGCGAACATCGGCTCGAAGCTGTCTTCCTCCAGCACCTCGCTTCCCATTGCAGGACAGCCGAATGCGAATGCATCGTATGCTTCGACATCTGAGGGTGAGAATGAGTCACATGGAATAAGTGAGACCTCGGCCTTTCCTTCCAGACTGTTTGCGATTACAGAGGCCATGGCTTCCGTATTGCCTGTTCCCGAATAGTAGACAACAGCAACTTTCTTCATATATGTATTTCTCCTTATGCGCTTAATGCGCAGAGTTTCTCAAGAGGTGTTCCGTTATCATAGGAGGCGAGAGAGCATCTCGTGCATTCGGAGTAGAGGCGGAACGTCCTCTCTGCCGTCTCCTTGTCGTGGTAGACCTTCCAGACTCCGGAGAGGATGCAGTTTTCCCCCCTGTTGAGGATGAAGCTCTTCACGTCCCTTACGGGGTAGCCGAGGAAGATTCCGATTTCGTGCGGGAACGAATCCTCCATGAGCCTTTGAGTGAGCTTCCGGAGAGATTCTTCCAGAGATGAGGTGTCGTACCCCAGAGGCCTGAGAATTTCCGATTCCTCCTCTCCCGAGATCACTCTCTTCAGCATGTCCGGACGGTAGAGAAAGAGGAGGGGGCATCCCGTCCTGTTTGTCAGGAAGAGGTGATGCACCCCCTTTTCTTCGAGACTGTCGAGTTCTCTTCTGTCAAAGGGCCCGGCATTCTTCAGACATACGAGAGACGAGCATTTGAGTGCTGAGAGTGTCGGTGAGCAATGGATTACAACAAGTCTTTCAAGCGTCATTTCTCTTTCTCTCTTTCCAACTGATCCAGGCCCGCGCTCCGGCTTCCAGAGGACTGTAAGAGGAAAACACACACAGGAGGTAAGAGTGCGGAACCTATCAGTTAGTCTAGGCTAACTATAAGGGATGACGGAAAGATAATCAACAGGTTTTCCGAAAAAAGTTAGATAAAACTAACTCTTCTGCTCCCGTTTTCTTTCCTCCCGTCTTTTCCGATATGATTCAGACACGTTGATGAACGGTTCCGGTGTACCCGGATGAGTCATCCTGCGGCTGAAGACAGAAGGGTTATGCTCATACACCCGGTCCCTGACAGGCTGAATCAGAGACAAGGGAAACCGGGAAGCATACGGATGATGATGAGTGAAGGGAACTTACAAAGGAACAGTATGAGGAGATGGCGCTGTCTGCGGAAAGCTCCCGAAGAAGGATACTCAGAGCGCTGAGTTCTTTCCGGTGGAGACTATGGAAACGAAAAGCCACCCGTTTTCTTCCGGGTGGCTCTGTCGCGGGTATTTCCGTCAGACTCTCATTTCCCTGTTGAACGGCTTACCCAGTGCCGTCGGTCCGAGTCTGTTGGACTTCCTGTTGAATGCGAGGACCACGATTACGAGAACGTAGGGGAGCATTGTGAGGAATTCGTAGTACTGGAAGGACGGTATGAAGATCTGGACCTGCGTCTGGAACACCTGGGCAAAGGTGAAGAGAAGCGAGCCGAGGAATATCTTCACGGGATGCCACTGTCCGAAGTAGACGAGTGCGACTGCGATGAAGCCGCGTCCGTTGATTATGTCTGCCGTGAACATCTTGGCCTGGCAGAGCGTGAGGAATGCTCCCGCGAAGCCCGCCATGGCGCCGCCGAGTGCGAGGGACTGGTATCTGACGAGTGTCACGTTTATACCGAGACTGTCCGCAGCTCTGGGATGTGTTCCGCATGCTCTTATCTTAAGTCCCCACGGGGTCTTGTAGATGACGAACCATGCTACCGGTATGAGGGCGTAGCAGAAGTAGATTATCGGGTTGTGGGTGAAGAGGATGTCACCGATAACCGGAATTCTGGAGAGAAGCGGAACCGGGTATGCCGTGATTCCCGTAATCGACTGCGAGCCTCCGATGTAGGCGCGGAAGAACGTTCCCGCAAGTCCCACTCCGAACATCTGCATTCCGATTCCCGCTATTCCCTGCGGAGCGCGGAACGTGATGACGATGATGCCGAATACAAGGCCCATGAGAGCTCCTGCGACTGTTCCCGCAACGAGGCCGAGGAGGTTTATCCCGAACGGGACGGAAGCTGCTCCGCCATAGGAGTAGGGAATTAGCATTCCCAGGAATGCCCCCATTGTCATGATGCCTTCGCAGCCGAGGTTGAAGATACCGGCCTTCTGGTTGAACATCTCCCCCATGGAGGCAATCATCAGTGCGACTGCAAAGCGTATTGTCAGTGTCAGTGTGTTGATAAGTAATTCCATGTTACTCCGCCTCCTTTGCTCTGAAGAATCTTCTTCTGAATCTCTCTTCCATGTACGGGTTGCTGAGAATCATCTGTACTGCGACTATGATGAGGATGATGAGTCCCTGCAGCGCCTTTACGAAGTTCGGCGGAACCTCGGTGAGAATCTGGAGATTGACCTGTGCGTACAGGAGGATTCCGAAGAAGAACGCAGCCGGTATGATCCCCACGGGATGGAGACATCCGAAGAGTGCGACTACGATGCCCGAGAAGCCGTAGCCTCCCGTTATCCCCTCCATTGCGCGTCCCTGGTTGCCCATGAGTTCCGCTGCTCCCGCTATTCCCGCGCATGCTCCGCTGATCACCATCGATATCACAAGGTAGAGGCCGACGTTGATTCCTCCGTAGCGGGCAGCTCTCTTCGATGCTCCCGCCGCTCTCATCTTGTAGCCGAAGCTCGTCTTGAAGAGCAGTATGTAGATCACCGCTGCAAGAAGAAGAGCGATTATGAGCCCCTGATGGACCGCAGTGCCCCTGAAGAGCTTCGTAAGCTTCGTCGAATCGGGAAGACGCGCCGACATCGGGGTTCCAGTCTTCTCGTTGGGGTCGAGGAGGGGAACACGGATCATGAAGGCATAGAACTGCGTTGCTGCATAGTTGAGCATGACGGTACTCAGAAGCTCGCTGACCTCGAATCTTGCCTTCAGAAAGCCGGGTATGAAACCGTAGACTCCTCCGGCGAGAGCACCTGCAATGATACAGAGCGGAACGGCGATGAATCTCGGCATTCCCGAAAGCGGCATTGCCGCAGCCGTCGCCGCAATGACGCCCATTGCCATCTGGCCCTCGGCTCCGATGTTGTTTATGCCGCTTCTGGACGATACGCAGATTCCCAGTGCGATTATGATGAGCGGAATCATTCTCACGAGAATCTCGCAGAAGGAGCGGAAATTCGAGAACGGCATCGATATTATGATTCCGTAGGTTTTGATTACGCTCTCTCCGGTTGCGAGGATGATGAGTGCGCCGATGAGCACTGCAATGAGTGCGGCGGCGGCTATTACAGATATCCTGTACCAGATCTTGTATGAGTTACCCTTATTCTTCATCGCTGACCCCCGCCATGAGAATGCCCAGCTTCGCCGTGTCGGCTTCGTCGCGCATGAGAACCTTCTGGGTCCTGCCCTTGAAGATTACCGCGATACGGTCGCTGAGCTTCAGTATTTCGTCGAGTTCCTCGCTTATGAGGAGGATGCCGACACCTTTCTCCCTGAGTTCCAGCAGCTGTCTGTGTATGAACTCCGCCGCTCCCATGTCGAGTCCGCGGATGGGGTAGACGCAGACGAGGAACTTCGGATTCCTGTTGATCTCGCGTGCAAGAATCACCTTCTGGATGTTCCCGCCCGAGAGGGATCCCGCCGCCGTGCCGACTCCGGGACACCTTATGTCGAACTCCTGTTTCAGATTCTCCGCCGTCCTGTCTATTTCCTTCAGTTTCAGGAAATGGCGGCGCGAGAAGGTGTCGTCGCTGTCCTTGAGGATTATGTTCTCCCTGATCGACATCGAGGGGACGATTCCCTCGGTGTTCCTTTCTTCGGGTATGTAGCCCATGCCCTTCTTTATGACTTCCCGCGGTGTGAGGTTTCTTATCTCCTCGCCGTAGAACATTATGGAGCCGCCTTCCGCTTTTCTGAGGCCGTTTATCGCCTCTGCAAGCTCCCTCTGTCCGTTTCCCGATACTCCCGCAAGTCCCACAATCTCGCCTTCCTTTACAGTCAGACTGAAGCCGTCGAGGGCGTTGAAGCCCCTGTCGGACTTTACGGTGAGGTTCTTTATTACGAGGGCGTCCGGGCCTTCGGACGGGGAAGCGACGTTTTCGGCTTCCTCCACCTCGTGTCCCGTCATCAGGGCTGCAATCTCCTTCGGAGTGAAATCCTTCGTCTCCCCGTTGAAGACGATGCGGCCGTGGCGGAGGATCGATACCTTGTCCGAGAGCGCCTTCACCTCATTGAGCTTGTGGCTGATGAAGATGATGGAGAGCTCCGAGCTCATCTTTCTGAGAAGCACTATGAGTTCATCCGTCTCCTGAGGTGTGAGAGCGGAGGTCGGTTCGTCGAGTATGAGGAACTTCGCTCCGAGGCAGAGTGTCTTCACGAGCTCGACCCTCTGCTGCTCGCCGACACTGAGCTGCCAGATGAATGCATCGGGGTCGACCGCGAGGCCGTAGTGCTCGCTGACGCTTCCGATTCTCTCCCTGACGCCTCTGAGGTCGACAGTGAAGCCCCAGTGGTCCTTCATGCCGAGAGCTATGTTCTCGAGTACCGTCATGTTCGGAACGAGCATGTACTGCTGGTGTACCATGCCGATTCCGACTGCGAATGCATCGTTGGGGGAGCGAAAGTTCACTTCCTCCCCGTTGATGAACATCTTTCCCTCGTCAGCCTGGTAGAGCCCCATCACTATGTTCATGAGCGTCGTCTTTCCCGCGCCGTTCTCGCCGACGAGAGCGAGAATCTCGTGTTCTCCTACCGTGAGGGAGATGTCGTCGGAGGCAAGGACTCCGGGAAAGCGCTTTGTTATGTGTTCAAGTCTGAGTTCTTTTATCTCTTTTGCCATTTTATTCCAGAAAGCCGGCCGAAAGGGCCGGCACAGAGAGTGTGTGAGTATCTGTTAAAGAGTCGAATAGTCAACCGATGACCAGGAGGAAAGGATGTCCGGTGTTGCCTGGAATGCCTTGATCTGGTCCTCGACAGCCTGTCTGATCTCTGGAGTGATCTTGTCGGAGCACTTTGCTTCGTTCCATTTCCAGATGAAGCCGCCGTTGTTGAAGTTCATCGGGAGACATTCGCCTCCGAGGATGCCCTCTTCGAACTTCTCGACGAGTCCGACAACGACTGCCTTGTAGTTGTATGCGGATGCCGCGATGCACTTGTAGCCTTCTGCGAGGTCGATCTGTGCGATATCCTGTCCGACCCACCAGATGTCCCTGTCGGGGTAGTCGGCTACTGCTCTGAGAGCACCGAGAGCCTGCTGCGAGGAGCCTGTGAGAACGTCTGCTCCGCCCTGGATGAATGCCTGTGCAGCCTCACCCGACTTGACTGTGTCGTTGAAGTTTCCGATATGTGTGACCTGGATCTTGCACCCGGGATTCGATGCCTGGACGCCGAGTACGAAGCCTCTGTTGTAGCGTGCCGCATCTCCGCCGTCGATCGGTCCCACGAGGGCAACCTTGTTGACCTTTGTGGTCATACCCGCGACGATTCCCGAGAGGTATCCCGTCTCCTCGGACTGGGGCATGTATGTGAATACGTTGTCGGCGATGATGTCGGATGAAGTACCGAATGCGAACATGACATCCGGGAACTCCGCCGATGCCTCTTCAACCTGTGCCCTGAACTGCGAGCCGTGGACGATGATGATGTTGTAGCCGAGGTTGACGTATGTGCGGATAGCCGTCATCGTGTCTGCCGGCTGTGTGTTCTCGACCGGCTGGTAGTCGGCGATCTTTCCGGGCATCTCCTCCATAGCCTCGGTGATGCCGTCATGCATTGCCTGGCACCAGCCCTTGTCGTCGATTGTGCTGGAGACGATCAGAGCGATCTTGATTTCATCTTTCTTTGCATCCTCGCTTCCGCCCTGCGCGGAGAGAAGGGAGAGTGCAAGTACGAGTACGAGCGCGATGGCCAATAGTTTTTTCATATATACCTCCGGGGGGATTTCCTCCATCCCCCATGATTTTCATTATTGAGGGCAGTTCCGGAAAAAAGCAAAGGAAAAATGACCGGCGGAATGTTAAATTTCCAACGTTTTCGGTCCTCCTCATTTTTTAACTTTTTTAATTCCCGATACGTAAAACTGCGGTAGAATGAATACCGTTATGAAAGAATACGACTACGTCATCGTCGGCGCCGGTGTCACCGGGTGCTGGACGGCATATGAACTTTCGAAGAGGAAGAATACGGTTCTCGTCCTCGACAAGGCCTCCGACCTCGCGGAAGGAACGAGCAAGGCCAACTCGGCCATCGTCCACGCGGGCTATGACCCCGAACCGGGCTCCCTTATGGCGAAACTCAACGTCAGAGGCAACGAAATAATCAGGGAATGCCACGAGAGAATGGCGATTCCCTTCCGTCAGAACGGCTCTCTTGTCGTCGCATTCGACGATGAGGGAATGAAGATGGTCAGTGAACTCTACGCCCGCGGCGTCTTCAACGGCGTGCCGGGACTGAGGATTCTCTCGGCAGAGGAAACGTATGCCCTCGAGAAGAATCTCTCGGAGGGCGTGAAGGGCGCGCTTCTCGCCCCGACGGGAGGAATATGTTCGCCCTTCGAGCTTGCGGCGGCACCGCTGGAAATCGCAGTCATGAACGGAGTGGAGTTTCTGAGAGACACGGAGCTTGTGAAGGTGGAGAAGACGGAGGACGGCTTCATTCTCAACTCCTCCATCAGGGCGTCGTACGTCATCAATGCCGCAGGGGTCGATGCCGGGCGTGTTGCTTCTCTCTTCGGTGACGACTCCATCGAGATACTCCCGAGAAGGGGAGAATACTCCCTTCTCGACAATGCGGTGGGGAAGATTGTATCTCATACGGTTTTCCAGCCCCCGACGGAGAAGGGAAAGGGAATACTCGTGACCCCCACTGTCGACGGCAACATACTCGTCGGACCGAATGCCGAGGACATAACGGACGCGGGGGACACCTCGACGACGGCACGGGGGCAGGAGGAGATATTCTCCGGCGCAAGGCTCTCCGTACCGTGTCTCAGCGAGAGGGATATAATAACATCCTTCAGCGGCGTCAGGGCCGTCTCCCGGAGCAGGGATTTCATCATCGGCTTCAGCTCTGTCGAAGGACTTGTGAATGCTGCGGGAATATGTTCTCCCGGTCTCACCGCTTCTCCCGCAATCGGAGAGTACATCGTATCGCTGCTGGAGAAGAAGGGACTCGTGGGAGAAATGAAGGATGACTACCGTGACTCGAGAGAGGTCGTGAGATTCATGGAAAAAGATGACGCGGGTAAGAGGAAGGCTCTTGAGAGAAACCCCCTTTACGGCAGAGTCATCTGCCGCTGCGAGACGGTGACGGAAGGCGAAATCGTCGATTCAATCAGACGCCCCGCCGGAGCGGTGACTCTCGACGGCGTCAAGAGACGTGTCAGGGCGGGAATGGGAAGATGCCAGGGCGGCTTCTGCTCCCCGCGTGTCATGGAGATACTTTCCCGCGAGCTCAATATTCCGTTTACCGACGTAACAAAGAAGGGTAAGGGAAGCTGGCTGAGTGAGAAGAAGGAGGGAGACGAATGAATATTTCAGTTCAGGCTGCAGTAATCGGCGGAGGTCCCGCCGGACTCAGTGCGGCGGTGTCCCTCTACAGGGAGGGCGTCAGGGACATCCTCATAATAGAAAGAGACTCCACTCTCGGAGGAATTCTCAATCAGTGCATCCACCCCGGCTTCGGCCTCTCCGTCTTCGGTGAGGAGCTTACGGGCCCGGAGTATGCCCAGAGATGCATAAACGAAGTGAAGAAGACGAGTGCGAAGTGCCTTACGGACACCATGGTCACGTCCCTGGGGCCCGACAGGACTATACGCGCTCTCAATACCCGTGACGGCCTCATCGACATAAAGGCCGATGCGGTGATTCTTGCAATGGGCTGCAGGGAAAGAACGAGGGGGATGCTTCACATTCCCGGAACGAGGCCCGCGGGAATCTACACTGCGGGGACGGCGCAGAGACTTGTGAACGTCGAGGGGTACATGCCGGGGAAGAACGTGGTCATTCTCGGCTCGGGCGACATCGGCCTCATCATGGCGAGGCGCATGACACTCGAGGGGGCGAAGGTGAAGGGCGTGTACGAGGTCATGAGCCGCTCGAACGGACTCAGGAGAAACATCGTGCAGTGTCTGGATGACTACGACATTCCGCTTCATCTCTTCACGACGGCGACGGAGATTCACGGAAGAGACCGCGTCGAGGGAGTCACTGTGAGCAGAGTAGATGCCGCTCTCAGACCGATAAAGGGCACGGAGGAGTATGTCGAATGCGACACAGTCCTTCTCTCTGTGGGACTCATTCCAGAGAACGAGCTCTCCCGCGGCTGCGGAATTGAAATCGATGCGAAGACACGCGGACCTGTAAACATGGGGAACTTCATGACAAGTGTTGACGGAATCTTCGCCTGCGGCAACGTCCTGAGGGTCTACGATCTTGCAGACAACGTGACGAAGGATGCCATCCTCTGCGGCAGGGCTGCAGCGGAGTACCTTAAAGAGGAGAAGAGGTGATGGAGACAAGTCTTGTAACATGTGTAATATGCCCGAAGGGATGCTCGGTCAGCGTCGACTGGAGAGAGGAGAGAGGGGAGAAGATAATCGACTCTGTCAGAGGTAACAGCTGCCGCCGCGGCCTCGAGTATGCCTCGAGCGAGGTGGTCCACCCCGTGAGGGTGCTCGCTTCTACCGTAAGGATGAAGAATGCGGGACTCAGACTTCTTCCCGTGAGGAGCGCACGGCCGCTTCCGAAGGAAAAGATTTTCAGGGCCATGGAGGAAGTCAGAAGGACTGTGGTGGACGGCGATGTGAAGATGGGCGATGTCATAATCCCCGATGTCGCCGGAAGCGGAATCGATATGATCGCGAGCCGCAGCAGCTCTTCCGATTAACGCTTTTTTTATAGATTCAATCTGTATTATTTTCTCTCTTTCCGTGTACAATCATCGGCGGTAGAGAGGAATAAGACATGCTCGATAAGAATAATGAATATTCAAAGATGAAATTCCACATCGACACGGAGGTCCTGAGACACCTTTTCGACGGAACACTCGTGCGCGATGCAGACAGAATCCCCATTGACATATGCCCGAAGGACAGAGTTCCCTCGCGCTGCTGCATATACAAGGAGAGGGCCGTCGTACGCTACCGCATGATGGCGCTTGCAGGCTATACTCTCGAAACGGATGACGACGAGTACCGCTCCCTCTCGTCCTACATGGAGGAGGCTCTCGAGGAGGACAAGCCGAAGCTTCCGCTTCTCACGACAATAGCAACGGGCTGCTCGTCGTGCCCTCAGTCGCACTATGCAGTCTCTGATGCCTGCCGCGGCTGTTTTGCACGCCCCTGTGCGTCGAACTGTCCCAGAGACGCCATCATCTTCCGTAACGGAAGAGCCGAGATACAGATGGACAGGTGCATCAAGTGCGGTAAGTGCTATGACCGCTGTCCCTTCCATTCAATCGTCCACAACTGTGTTCCCTGCGAGGATGCATGCCCCGTCGGAGCCGTCAAGCAGAACGAGAAGGGTATAAGCGAAGTCGATCACGATAAGTGCATCGGCTGCGGAAAGTGTCTCAAGTCCTGTCCCTTCGGCGCAATCGTGAAACGCTCGGGACTCCTGTCGGTCGGCAAGATGCTTAAAAACGGCGAGAAGGTCGTTGCGATGATCGCACCGGCAATCGAGGGGCAGCTGCCGGGCTCGCTCGAGCAGATCAAGGCTGCCATGAAGGCTGCGGGCTTTACGGAGGTGATCGAAGTTGCCGAAGGCGCGAAGATAACGGCCGAGAAGGAAGCGAAGGAGCTCGAGGAGAGAACGAAGGAAGGAAAGGGCTTCCTCGCGACATCGTGCTGCCCGGCATGGTTCACACTCGTGGACAAGCACATTCCCCAGCTGAAGGATCATATTTCGACGACTCTCTCGCCCATGGGCTATACATCCTACATCTGCCGTGAGAAGTTCCCCGGTTACAAGGTCGTGTTCGTAGGTCCCTGCGTTGCAAAGCGCTATGAGGCTGCAACACGCTACAGCGATACAATCGACAGAGTCATCTCATACAGCGAGCTTGCAGCGATTCTCGCGGCAAAGGACATAGACGTGTCATCGATGCCGCTTGTCTGGGATGACGAATCCTGCTCGGCATTCGGCGACTGCAGGGAGTTCGCTCTCTCCGGAGGAGTTGCCGGGTGTGTCCTCAGCCGCGTAGACGACAGAAACAGGTACAGGGTTCTCTCGATCAACGGAATCGACAGCAAGGTCGTGAGAATGATGAAGACCTGGTCCAAGCTTCCGCCGGAGGCCGACCTTGTCGAAATCATGTGCTGCCCCGGAGGCTGCATAGCGGGGCCGGGAACCATGGTCACTCCGCAGGCTGCGCTCAAGGCAAGGCAGAACTACCAGAAGCAGAGACTCGACGCAAAGAAGGCGAAGGAAAATCCACAGTAAATTCAAGAAAGGGGCACTTCTGACACGGTGCCCTTTTCCTTTCCTTTATGCTAGACTGGAATAAAGGATTGCTGAATGAAGAGATTTGCCCTGCTGCTACTGACATTTATTCTTGCATCGTTCTCTCTTCATGCCTCCTATTCCACGGGTTCGACAATCTCCTTCGGACACAATACCGACGGAACGGATCTCGAGTGGGTGATTCTGAGACTCGAGGACGACAGAGCCCTCATCTTCAGTAAGGAGATAATCCTGCAGAAGTCCTACAACAGACGCTATGCCTCCGTCACCTGGGAGTCCTGTACCCTCAGAGCCTACCTCAACAGCGAAGAGGAGGACGGCTTTCTTTCCCTTTATTTCACAGCCGGGGAAAGAGAGAGGATTCTCCCGACCGAGGTTACCACCGACGGTGAAACCACAGAGGACAGAGTGTACATAATGAGCGTCGACGACTGCAACAAGTACCTCTATTACCGGCAGAACAGAATCATGGAGTACGGAGGAACGGGATCGTACTGGTGGCTCAGATCGGGCGGCATCGCATCCCACTTCACTTCCTACGTGGCCCTCGACGGCAAGATCAACGCCCGCGGACGCGTCAATTTCTCGAAGGGAGGAATCAGACCGCTTATGTGGATAACCATCCCCGGAGAGTCCGAGTAACGGAAAGAGCCCCCTTACGGAGGCTCCGGTCAGATATATGTCACTTCGACCTTTACTTTTCCCTTTAAGCCCCAGGGAACGAGTCTGCCGTCCATCTTCCTTCCGTCGACGGTAAGCGAGTAGGCATCCCCTCGTTTTGCAGTAATCGAAAGCTCTGCTTCTCTTACCTTTCTCAGGGCCGTGAAGGATGAAATCTCCTTCGGAAGCACCGGGTTGATTTCAAAGCCCTCAATTTTCGGCGTGAGTCCGAGAAGGAACTGGCTTGCGTTGACGAATGTCCATGCGGCACAGCCCGTGAGCCAGCTGTTCTTTCCTTCTCCCCTGTTGGGGGCATCTCTTCCGGCAACCATCTGGCAGTAGACATAGGGCTCGGTCTTTCTTATCTCGCTCCTGTCCTCATTGTAGGCGGGAGAGAGCTTACGGTAGATTTCATAGGCTCTGTCACCGTGTCCCATCACGGCTTCAGCCGAGCTTACCCAGGGATTGTTGTGACAGAAGATTCCCGCGTTCTCCTTGTATCCCGGGGGATAGGAGGAAACCTCGCCGAGGTTGAGGTGGTATTCGCTGTACGCCGGCTGCACGAGAATTATTCCCTCGGGACTGTCGAGGTACTTCTTCGTGCTCTCGAGAGCCCTGTCTGCCATTCCGTTGTCCTTTCCGATTCCGGCCATGACGCACATGCCCTGGGGCTCGATGAAGATCTTTCCGTCTTCGCATTCTTTGCTTCCGACCTTGTTTTCGAATGCGTCGTATGCTCTTACGAACCACTCTCCGTCCCATCCCGGGCCTAATACAGCCTCGGTCATCTTTCTTATCTCCCCGTCGATTTCCTTCTTCTCCTCCGTCTTCCCCAGATGTTCAAGAATCTCGGAGTACTGTGAGGCATATTTTACGAAGAGGCCCGCGATGAATACCGATTCCGCCTTTCCCGACTCGAAGTTCGAGCATGTCTGGAAGCTCTCTCCGGGAGTGGAGGAGAAGCAGTTGAGATTGAGACAGTCGTTCCAGTCGGCTCTTCCGATCAATGGCAGACCGTGCGGACCCTTGTGCGTCACGGTGTACATGACGCTGCGCCTGAGGTGCTCGAGAAGGGGCTGTGCCTTATCTTCGTCGTTGTCGAAGGGAACCATCTCGTCGAGAATCGAGTAGTCTCCCGTTTCCGCGAGGTACGAGTAGACCGAGGCTACGAGCCACAGCGGATCGTCGTTGAAGCCGCCGCCGATGTCGGCATTGCCTTTCTTGTCCAGAGGCTGGTACTGGTGGTATGTCGAGCCGTCCTCGAACTGGATCGAGGCGATGTCGATTATCCTCTCCCTCGCTCTCTTAGGTATGATATGCATGAATCCCAGAAGGTCCTGGCAGGAATCCCTGAAGCCCATGCCGCGTCCTATTCCGCTTTCGTAGTAGGAGGCGGAGCGTGACATGTTGAAGGTCACCATGCACTGGTACTGGTTCCAGATGTTCACCATTCTGTCGAATCTGTCTTCCCCGGTCTTCACGCTGTATTTCGACAACAGGTCGTTCCAGTAAAGAGAGAGCTCCCCGAACGCAGCATCCACCTTGTCTTTTGTGGAGAACCTTTCCTCAGTCTCGTGAGCTTTCCTCTTGTTGATGACTCCCTTCCTCTCCCATTTCTCATCGTCCCTGTTCTCTACGTAGCCGAGAATGAAGACGACTGTCTTCTCTTCTCCGGGGAGAAGAGTGAGCCTGTTCTCGAGGGCCGCTATCGGGGACCAGCCGGAAGCGACAGAGGAGGAGAGGGAGCTGTTCCTTATTCCCGCGGGATTGTCGTAGTTGTTGAAGCGGCCGAGAAAGGAGAGTCTGTCGGAATCGAAGGAGGTCAGGGGAAGGGATGAGGAGAAGAATGCGTAGTGGTTTCTTCTTTCCCTGTATTCCGTCTTGTGGTAGACTGCGTTCCCCTCGATCTCCACTTCTCCTGTGGAGTAGTTACGCTGGAAGTTCGTCATGTCGTCGAGTGCGTTCCAGAGACAGAACTCGACACAGCCGACTACTCTCACATCCTTTTTCCCGTCCGTTGTATTGGAGAGGGTGAGCGACATGACTTCGCATGTCTCATGGAGAGGAACGAAGCATTTCAGTTCTGCCTCCAGTCCGTTCTTAGAGCTTTCGAAGACAGTGTATCCGAGACCGTGTCTGCACCTGTAGCTGTCGAGCTCCGTCTTCAGGGGGAGGAATGCGGGGGACCATTTTTCCTCTCCGTCTTCAATGTAGAAGAGACGTCCCGTGTTGTCCTCGGGGACGTTGTTGTATCTGAAGCGTGTGATGCGTCTCATCTTCGCATCCCTGTAGAAGTCGTAGCCTCCCGCCGTGTTCGATATAAGGCCGAAGAAGTCCTCAGAGCCGAGGTAGTTGATCCAGGGCAGCGGAGTATATGGTGTTTCTATTACGTATTCCTTTCTTTCGTCGTCGAAGTGTCCGAATTTCATGACTCCCTCCAGTTTGTTCAGTGCGTGAACTAACTACATTTAACCACGTTTCGGGGAATAATCAATAGCAAAACGGCAGAAGAGCGGCCTCAAGAGGGCGATGTCGGGCTGAAAAGAGAAGATTTTACATTTTATTTTTCCGTTTCTTTGACAATTTCCGGAAAAAAAGTGGTTAAGAAGTAAGGAGTCACAGATGAAGACAACACTTCGATTCGGTTACAGCGCACTTTCTCCCGAGCTTTTCGGTACCTTCTTCACTCTCGACCTGGGAGTGACGGAGAGAATCATCAACACCGTTCTCGGTTCGGATTTCTCTCTCGACGGCGCCCGGGATACCGGCGTGGACGACGAGAAATTCTCCTTCTACCACCCCTTCGTGCTCGTCGACGCCCACACAGAGCAGGGCCGTGCCGCAATAGCGCTAACCGTCATCGACGAGGATACTGCCGACGCCACTGAGGATATTCTCAACTGGATCATCTACCGCGTGATGATGAAGAGACGGAACGTCTACCCCGTACTTCTCGTATTCGACACAACTGCGTTCTTCTCTCCTTCCTCTCTTCCGGTGACGGTGAAGCTCGTGGAGAGCAACGGTGTATCTTTTGCCCTGTCGGTGGCCTGGGTGAGAAACGGAAGGGACGGGAGGCTGAGCTCCCTCTTTTCCGACCTTCTCGGAGGCAATCCCGACGACATTGAGGACAGTGAGATAAGAGAAGTCTATCTCAGGGCCTTCAGAGAGAGCGGCCTCGAGGAGAAGGAGATGGTATCGTATTCGCTGTGGCTCGAGAGCATCGAGAGGGATATCAGGGCTCTGGGAGATATTCCCGGTCTATGACGAAACAGGTGTTGTACGGCAGAAGAATGACGGAATACGAAGTATACTGTGAAAGAGACGTCCTCATGCTCAGAGAGTCCGATGAGTTCTGCGCCTACCCGCAGACGCTCAACATCTACATCGATGAGTCGGGGAATCTCGACAACAAGACGGCCAACTCCCGCTGCTATATTGTCAGCATGGTTTTCCATGAAGGCGACGAGAATGACCTCTACAGTGAGGAGCTTAAACTTGAAGAAGAGTTCACAAGACTCGGCTATCCGAATCACTCTTTTCATACGGGGCCGCTGATTCATGGTAATGATGAATACTTCGGGGAAAAGCAGGAGATAAGGCGCAAGTTAATGAAGTACTTTCTTTCCTTCTGTAGACACATTAATATTATGCATAGGGAGTTCGTCGTAGATAAGAAGAATCTCAACAAGAAGAACATCCAGAGACGGTTGACAGGTGAGATCAAGGTGTTTCTGAAGGAGAACAGCCTGTACTTCAGCAGGTTTTCCGAAGTCAACATCAATTACGACAACGGACAGGCCATCGTCAGCAACGTACTTACGGAGTCATTCAGAGAAGCCCTTGCAAGGCCGAACTTCGTCAAGATCAGGCCGGAAGACAGCAGACTGTTGCAGGTTGCAGACATGACAAGCACATTCAGACTTTTAGAAATCAAAATAGGCGAAAAGAAATTTTCCAGTTCAGAAATCGAATTCTTTGAAGGACCGAGAAAATGCATCCAATCCTATCTGAAGCCTCTGGCAAAATACATATTTAAAATTGGAAAGCAATGTGGCAAATAGTTCTGCTGAAAATCTTGCTTTATCAGTAATACTATGTTATATGATAATTGCTAGCAAAAAAATGGCCTGGCCGCGAATGCGGGGGCTGGATGTGATGGCATGAACAATTAGTTCGCCAAGACCAGGGGGTGACTCCTGGTTTTTTTTGTCCCGATTCTCACGAAAAACCATCTTTTCAACATGGCTTTCAGATGATATAAATAATGTGCTAGCAAAAATGGCCTGGCCGCGGATGCGGGGGCTGGATGTGATGGCATGAACAATTAGTTCGCCAAGACCAGGGGGTGACTCCTGGTTTTTTCTTTTGGCCCGAACCTCATGCCGAACTACTTTCGCTATCGTCAGGCAAAGTCTGCTGCAGGTGTTGTATTTCAGTGTTCCGGAGGATATTCCGCCCTCTGCATAATATGTAAGACCTGTTGTGATGTAAGAAGATAAACACAATAGACAGAGGGGCCTCAGCCCCTCAGTCATGCTATGTACGAGAATACCATGAGATAATGCATCAGCGTTCCGGCGAGTATGAAGAGATGGAAGAGTTCGTGGCTTCTGAACTCTCTGTTTTTCTCGAGCATCGGGAGCTTTGTTGCATATATGATTCCGCCCGTCGTATAGAGGATTCCTCCGAGCAGCAGGAATCTGAAGCCGCCGGGAGTCAGAAGACTGTGCAGAGTCCCGAGGTACGGAGCACATGCCCAGCCCATTGCTATGTAGATGACGGACGAGACAAAGCGCGGGCAGGTAATCCGGAATGCCTTGAAGAGTATGGAAAGAAGGGCGAGAATCCAGATTGCGAGAAGGAGTATCATTCCTCCGTTGTCTCTGAGTGTCGTTACGCAGAGCGGTGTATACGTGCCTGCAATGAGTACGGGAATCATCATGTGGTCGAATTTTCTGAGTCTCCTGTTCCTGTCGTCGTCTCCGAGGTCGAAGCTGTGGTAGGCCGTGGATGCGCCGTAGAGGAGAACCATGGAGAGGGTGAATATCGAGAGAGCGCCAAGCTCAGAAGCACTTCTGCCGTCGAGTGCTCCCTTTATGAGAAGGACGGGAGTGAGGACGATTGCGCACAGGAATCCTATGAAATGCGAGAGCGCACTCAGCCTGTCCTTTACTCTGAACAATCCCGTCTCCTTCTTCCGCGGTACCATTATGTTGATAACCATAGCTTCCTCCTTGCAGGTAACCGAAGATAGTTGTAGGATAAACTTATCATCGGTTTTTGAAAAACCTGTATATAGTTAAATCGAACTTGATTAACCTGTCAAGAGTTTTTGAAAAACTTATTAAAAGTTATTAAGGATTACTCTATGGTACTTGAACTTGACGAAAAAGATCTTGAGAAAATCGGAAACTACCGCCTTCCCTCCTATGAGGAGATTCCGGATGTGGGGCTATACCTCAACCAGACCGCTACATATATAAACAGATACCTTTCCGCTTTTCCTTCCTTCTCGATTACCGAGTCTATGATCAGCAACTACGTGAAGAAGAAGCTGATAGACAACCCCGTGAAGAAGCAGTATTCACGCTCCATGATCTGCTACCTCTTATTCATCGCCCTCTGCAAGAATGTCGCCTCCCTTGATGATATCCAGCTGTTAATCATGCTGCAGAAAGAGAATAAACATGAAGTGAAGGCTTCATACGAGTTCTTCAAGAAGGAATTCGAATCAATACTGAGAAGTATCTTCGGTCTCGAAAGTGAAAGCAGGGAAGATAAGGAGGCCGGAAAGAGCGTCGAAGCGGAGCTCCTTGAGAAGCTCATCGCCGCAATTGCGCACAGAATCTATGTCGACTCGGCATTCAGGGTGCTCAGGGAGAACAGTAGTGAGAACAAATGACAACTACTTCATCGGTATTACCCTTCCTGAGGACCTGGAAAATAAGATAGAGAGACAGCGGGAGTGGATGAGGCGGAAGTGGGGATGCCGCAGCGGCATGCGAACACAGCCCCACATTACGCTGATTCCTCCCTTTCAGAGTGATCTGAGCCTGGGGGAAATCAAGGAGCTTCTTTCTCCCCTGTCCGTTTCTCCGTTCGATATCTCCGTCTCGGGCTTCGGAGCATTTGGAGAGCGCACCATCTTCGCTCATGTCGAAAGAAGCAGGGAACTTGAGAATCTTCAGAAGAAGATATGCTCTCTTCTCATGGACGGAGGCGTGAGATTAAAGGACGAAAAGCGCTTCACACCTCACATAACGATTGCCAACAGAGATATAAAACCGAAAGCATTCATTCCCAGTATGGAATATTTCAATACAATAGATTTAAAATACATCTTCACTGCCGACTCCGTCATGGTTTTCGAATTCTGCGATTATGTCTGGACTAGCGGCGACAGGGGTTCTCTTGGATTCTCTTTCTGATGTCCTCTGCAGCAAGGAATGCGGAAGCGAAGGCGAAGGAGAGATTGTAGCCTCCGCATTCGCCGTCGATGTCGATCACCTCTCCTGAGAAATAGAGCCCGGGAACGAGTCTGGACTCAAATGTGCGGCTGTTGATTTCGGAAGTATCGACACCGCCCCGGGTTACCATGGCTTTGTCTTCTGTTTTTGCTGTGTCTGCAGTGACACGCCAGGAGAGAAGGGTGTTTTCGATTTCTCTCATTTCCTCTTTTGTGACAGAAGCGTTGTTTCTGCTCCCGAGAGAAGGAAAAAGATATCCGAGAAGAGAATGCGGGAGTCCTGTGAGCTTCGGGAGCGTATTGATCACATTGGCTTTTCCGTTTTCTTTCTTGATCTTCTGTACATCGAATGATGGAAGGAACGACACCGTAAGCTCAGTTTTCCCTCCAATCCAGTGGGAGATGTTCTCCGCCGCGGGGCCGGAGAAGCCGTTACGGGTGAATACGATTGAGCCGGTAACCTCTTTTTTCCCCGCCCGCAGTGTAACCGATGGAACAGATACTCCCTCAACCGGTGTAGTGTCGCGGTTGATGCGGAGAGGCGACAGAGCGGGGCGGGGAGTGATTATCGTGTGTCCGAAGGAGGATGCGAAGGTGTAGCCGTCGCCGTCTGATCCTGTCCTGGGGTATGTCATGCCACCCGTCGCTATGACGAGAACGGGAGACGAGAAGGATTCGTTCCCTGTCTCGGTGATGAAGAGACCGTCTTCCTTTCTCACTTTTTTCACCGGTGTCCCCGTAATGATTTCACCGCTGTTCTTCATGAGAGCGGTCAGAATGTCATGGCTTCTGAAGGAGGATGGAAAGACTCTGCCGTCAGAACGGACTGTCGTTTCGACTCCTCTTTCTCTGAAGTACTCCCTGATTTTCTCCGGTGGAAACGAGTAGATTGCACCTGAGACGAAGTTCTTCTTTTCGTAATAGTGTGTGATGAATTCCCTGATCTCTTCGTCGTGCGTGATATTGCACTGTCCGTTACCGGTAATGAGGAGCTTGAGACCGCACTGATTCATCTTCTCCAGGAGGAGAGATGACGGCAGGAGCGACGAGAGCATGAGGCCGGAGGCACCGCCTCCGATGATGACTACGGGGTAATTCTTCACTCCGTTATCATCTCCGATAGCTACGCCTCAGTCAACGCCGTGAAAAAGGGGATGCCCCGAGCATCCCCGATGTACTCTATCTGTCTTCAGACCCTGCTTCTCGTTTCCAGTTCCTTTACGAGGTACGGAATGACAGCCTCGAAGTCAACGCCGTATGTGTTGTAGTTCTCGTGGCTGAGAGTTTCCTCGATCGCCTTCACGACGAAGTCGCCTGCGAGAGCATAGGATCTGTCGATTGAGAATCCGTTGAGAAGGGCACCCGTGAAGACGGAAGCGAAGATGTCTCCAGTTCCGTGGAATGATGTCGATATTCTCCTGTGGAAGTACCAGGAGTAACGGTCGTTACTGCTGTCATAGCAGCAGATTCCGATTTTTCCCTTGACGCCTTTGAGGTCCTTCTGGTCTTCGTTGAATACAACGCCCTTGAGCACGACAGTGCGGCACCCCAGGGCGGCGAGCCTCTTCATGAGAGCCTTGATGTCGTCTTCGGTGTAACCTGTTTCCATGTACTTCTCGCCCAGGAGGAACGAAGCCTCGGAGAGGTTTGGAAGGATTATGTCAGCTTCTCTGCAGAGCGTTGCCATATGGGAGGCGAACTCCTCGTTGAAGCCGGGATAGAGCTTTCCGCCGTCAGCCATGCAGGGGTCGACAATCTTTACGGTCCTGTCTTCCTTACCGAAGCGGGAGATGAGATTCTTCATGAGATCAATCTGCTCCAGGGATCCGAGGTAGCCAGTGTAGATACCGTCGAATTCGAACTTCTCCTTCTCCCAGTGGTTCATGATGGGAGTTATGTCCTCTGTAAGGTCACGGAAGGTGAAGCCGCCGTGAAAGGCTGTGTGCGTGCTGAGCACAGCCGTCGGGATGATGGCTGTCTCGATGCCCATTGCCGAGATTATCGGGAGTGCTACCGTAAGGGAGCACTTACCTATGCATGATATGTCCTGTACTGTAACGATTCTTTTCATAAATACCTCAAAAATATTCAGAAATTGTAATCTGATTATAAGAAAGTCTAGAAAATACTTATGAAAAGATAAAGGTATTTTTCATATTCTGAGGTGTATTTACTGCTTTTCCGTATTAGTCAGTCCCGCTGACTAAGCGAAAACAGACAATATACACGCTTATTCTTCATCCGTGTCCGTCGGCACGGCATATCCTCATGCAGAATCTGCAACTCAGGGAAGATATGTCATATATACAGGAAGATAGATGATTCCGTCTTCCTTCCTGTAGTCAGAGGTGTGGAGGACATGGGCAGCATTCAGAAACTCTGCATACTTCCTCCTGAACTTGTTGAGTGATGACAGTGTGTAGTTCTTTCCGGATTTCACCTCCAGCGGCGATATGTTGTGTCTGCTGCTTCTGCTGTAAATCGCGATTTTTAAAACCCTGTTTCTGCCACAAATCAAGATTTTCAGTACGAAAGCCGTACTATCCAGAATTTTCAGTTGTGTACTGGTCAATGGAGTGTCGGATAACGAACATGTGTACTGCGTATTCTGTTGGCAAAGAAACAGTAAAGGTTTCATTTTCAAAGAAAAACCTGTTGCAATCACAACAGACTGCCCTCATAATCTGATACGAAGGAGATGTGTGGGGTTACGCCTTAATACTGCATATATGGAAGGTTTTCATGATCAACCGCTGTTCAACAGTTTACAGAGAAGCTTTCCTGCAGCCCGGGTACCTGAAGACAGGAGGTCCCGGTACTTTGAGGGGCGGCGCCGTAGGCGACTTTACGACAATCCAATTGTAGAATCATGCTGAAAGTTGTCCGTCAACGCAGATTTTTTCTGCGCAGGGGGAGGTTTTTCGGCTCTGCACGGGACTGGCGTCGTGAGGAAGGAATGAATTCAGGAGTTGTTCCGGGGGAACGACAGAAGGAAAAAGGAAAAGAAGGACCGGAAGGTCAGGAGGAAATGGTATGAGGAAAAGGAGTCTTGCTGTCTTGTTGATACTGACAGTATGTATTGCATCACTCTTTGCGCGCGGCGTCAGTGAGGCGAATACGACGGCGGCAGTCACGGAAACGGCGGAACATGAGGGGGTGACGCTGATGGATGCCCAGCGCGATTACGGAGCGCTGATAGAACTCGTAAGTGAGAAGTATCCGGAGATAAACATCGAGATCGAGCCCTACAGGGGACGGAACATGTCGGCATACTGCAAGCAGCAGCTTGAGACGGGAATCATGCCCGATATCTACTCGACGACGCAGGCGTGGGACGATGAGTACCAGAAGGCGAACCTCATCGACCTGAGCGACTATCCGGTAACCGAGCTCTACAACGACGCGAGACTCTCCGAGTACGTCGTGGACGGCGGAATATACCTTCTCCCGTTTGATTTCACGATTTCGGGATTCCTGTGTAACAAGTCTCTTCTCGAGCGTAACGGCATCGCAGTACCTCAGAGCTTCAACGAGATCAGGGACGTCACGATTCCGGCTCTCAAGGAGAAGGGAATCAAGATCTCGGCATGTCTCCTGGACCTTCCCGGTTCTGCCTTCAACTACTTCTTCAATGCAAATGCGGGTGAATTCATGAATCTTGCTTCCGGAAGAAAGTGGAGAGCGGCCTTCAGCGATCTTTCCAGTGATACCTGGGCAGGCGACAATGAAGGCATGAAGGCATGCATCGCGTATTTCCAGGAGTGGATTGACTGCGGCCTCATAAACTACGCTGAAAACAGCGGCGAATACTCTGCATTGCTCGGCGAATTCCTGGAGGGAAACGTGGCATTCCTCGTCGGAACCGTCAAGCAGTTCACGCAGAATGCAGACGGAACGGGTGACCAGTACGTTCTCGTGCCCTGGTATTCCTCCGACGGCGAGAACAACACATACGTTACAAGTCCGACACGTTTCTACGGCCTGAGCAGGAATCTTCTCGAACCGGATAACGAGCAGAAACTCGAGGATGCACTCCACGTCCTGGAGGTGCTCTCCACAAACGAAGGCTACTATGCCATGAACGGCGAGAACTCGACGAATCTCTGCTCCATAAAGGGCTTCGAACTCAGCGATGATTCTCCCTACCTGGAGGCTGCCGGGAGCGCAAACCGCGGCTATGCCATGAACCTCGTATATACGGGCTGGGACGGCTTCCTGGTACCTGTCGGAGAGTCAATACTGAGCTGGATAAAGGGAGAGATCACGGGAGAAGATGTACTTGAGGTCTTCGACAGCACGAAGAAGACTCTGAGAGACTCCGGTGCCACTGTCTATGCAACGGTGACTGAAGAACTCGATACAGTCCAGGCTGCCCAGCTTTCGGGACAGATGTTCATGGAGGCGACGGGAGCGGATGCGGCTCTCATCTCCTACAATGTCTACAATCCCGGAATCAACGCTCTCATGGAGAACAGCTACGGTGCAAACGGCTCCGTACTTCCGGGAGAACTTACAGAGGAATACATCACTATCTTCCTTCCCACGGGCTGGTACGACAAACTCCAGACACTCGAGAGAACGGGAAGCGAAATCATGGCAATGGCGGTTGCCGGAGCAGATACCCGCAACACGGGCTACCACTATCCCTATGTCTTCATGACTGCAGACGGAAAGCCGCTGGAGGATGATGTGACATATACTGTCGTCGTCTGCGGCCACAACAGAAGCGAGAGAAGTACCCTGGGCCTCTATGACACGGGCATTGTCGGCCTTGACGCTGCGAAGGAATACCTCCTCAGGGTCGGAGTCGTATCTTCCGAGACTCTGGATGATTCCCTTGTGCAGTACATAGGAAGAGCAGAGGAGTAATATGAAATGAATAAGATGCAGCGGGATGTGTCCGGATTCTACAGAATCGCTCTCATCACAGGACTGTGTGTCCTGGTGGGACTCTGTGCCTTCATGGGTATTTCCCTGCTGTATCAGTATACATCCGAGCAGATGTATCATGAATCCGTCTCCCAGCTTGTGGAGATAAGCGATCAGCTTTTCGAGAAGCTCGATGTCCAGATCGACATCCAGTGGGACTATCTCGAGAAGCTCTCCGCGACGCTTGAGGATGCGGGAACAGTGACGAGAGAGGAGCTTTCGGATAAGCTCAGACACTCCGAAGACGACCTCTCTCCCATCGGCACCCGCATTTATCTCCGCGTCATAACGGACGACGGCCACTACTATACGGACGAAGGCCGCCAGGGGATGTGGACGGGCTACGACAGTCTGTCGGGAGCGGAGAAGCAGAGCTTCCTCATTTCCAACTGGCTTGAGGACGAGACCTACATGGCATTCGCTCTGAAGGCAGACGGCCCTGTCACGGTGGACGGACACAGAGCCGAGTACTTCGTGCTTCTGAGGACCATGGATGACATGCAGCCGTTCTTCCATTCCAGCGCATTCGAAGGCCGCAACGTTGCATACATCATCAACTACGACGGCTTCGTACTCTCGTTTTCCGGCGCTCTCGAGGGAATCGACTTCACCGGAAAGAACGTGTACCACAAGATGGAGGAGCAGATCTATCCACACGTGAAGAGCTTTTCTTCGGTGATGGAGATGGGGGACCCGTCGGGAACGGTCTGCACGGACGTAATCATCAACGGAGAAAGATACTATCTTGTCTACAACCGTCTTCCTTCCTACGACTGGGCGGCACTCTTCCTCATGTCGGCTTCCGATGTCGCAGTCAGCGCATCGAAAATGGTCTCATCCCTTCTCCAGATATTCATCGCTGTCGTCTGTGTTCTCATCCTCCTGATGGGGGCGGGCTTCTTCCTGATGTCGCGTATCGTACACAGCAGGAAACTGCTTACGGTTGAGGAGAAGGCGAGACGGAGACTCGAGAAGGAGCAGGAGAAGACCGAGGCGGCGCTCGGGGAGGCGAAGAAGGCGACGAAGGCCAAGAGCCAGTTCCTTGCCAACATGTCCCATGACATCCGCACGCCTATGAACGCAATCATGGGAGTTACGAGTCTCATGGAACATGATGTGGACAACCCCGAGACACTCAGATACTACATCCGCAAGCTGAGACAGTCCGGTTCCTATATGCTCGGCCTCATCAACGACATTCTCGACATGAGCAAGATCGAGTCGGGAGACGTGAGCCTCAATCCGGGTTCCGTGAAGCTTGCCGAGCAGGTGGGACAGGTCGAGAGCATCATACGTTCCCAGTGCAACGAGAAGGGGCAGGAATTCACCGTCGCCGTGCACGGGATTTCTCACGAGTATCTTATCGGGGACAGCATAAGACTGAGGCAGATTCTCCTCAATCTCCTCACGAATGCGGTCAAGTATACTCCTTCGGGAGGCTTTGTCCGCTTCGAAATCGAGGAGAGGCCGTGTGAGGATGAGGGACACGCAACGTTCTTCTTCTCCGTCATCGACAACGGCCACGGAATGAAGAAGGAATTCCTCGAACACATATTCGAACCATTTACCCGCGAGATAAGCTCGACGACTAACAAGATACAGGGTACGGGACTCGGAATGAGCATCACGAAGAGCCTCATCGATCTCATGGGCGGAACGATTACGGTTGAGAGCGAAGTCGAAAAGGGCAGCCGCTTCGATGTTACTCTCACGCTTCCCGTCGACAGTGAGGCGGAGTACGGGGGGGATATCAGAAATGTGCTTCTTGTCTCAGTCGACGATGTTCTCATAGAGAATGTCAGGGCGGCTCTGGAGGTGACTCCGGCAGAACTCAGAATATCGTCTTCTCCCGACGAAGCTCTTTCCCTCCTTTCGAGAGCTCCTTCCGATACTGTCATTCTCTCCGGTTCCATTGAATCAGACAGCCTTCCGGAAACGGTGAAGAAAATCCGTGATGCAGCCCCGGATGCCTCGGTCATCTTCTGCTGCGATTCCGCCCCCAGGGAGGATTCGGGCAGGATACTCTCCGAAAGCGGTGTGGACGGCCTCATCGCCCGCCCGTTCTTCTATGAGAACCTTGCTGTCGCTGTCCGCTCCAAGAGCGGAAGGGAGACTGCGGAAGTTCATGAGAAGGAACATTCGGTTCTCTCCGGAAAGCGCTTCCTCTGCGCCGAGGACAACGCCCTCAATGCCGAGATCCTCGAAGCGCTGTTGAGCCTCCACGGTGCAACGTGCACAATCTGCCCCGACGGCAGTGAAATCGTCAGGGTTTTTGAAACTGTGAAGCCGGGTGAATATGATGCGGTTCTCATGGATGTGCAGATGCCGAACCTCAACGGTCTTGATGCAACACGTGCAATCAGAAGCGGCGGCAATCCGCTGGGTAGAACGATTCCGATTATCGCCATGACAGCCAATGCGTTCAGCTCGGACGTTGAGGAATGCTACGCTGCGGGCATGGACGCACACCTCTCGAAGCCTATCGACATGACGGCGATGGAGAGGACGGTTCACGCAGTGCTCAGCGAAAAATCGAGGGGGGGGGGATTGCCCTGAAATGCCGGTATTGAAAGAAGATAGCGCTTTTTCGGTCGTTCGTAAACCGTACAATACGGAGGGTGAGGAAACGCATTCCTGAGGCTCTGGAGAAGAGAAGATGTGCAGAGGGGAGAATCATCTATGAGGGGACTTGAGGAATTTTACCGGAGAGTTGGAGCTGATGCAGATGAAGTCGTACGACGTCTCGGGGTCGGTGAGGAACTCGTTGTATGCTTTGCCTTGAGATACCGCGAAGACGATACCTTCGAGAGGCTCGCAGCGGCTCTTGACGCTGATGATACTGAAGAAGCGTTCCGCGCGGCACACACGCTCAAGGGCTCATCGGGAACTCTCGGCTTCGAGAGACTCTATCGGGAAGCATCAGACATGACCGAGATGCTCCGACGCGGCGAACTGGAGAGGGCAAAGGATTCCCTGCCGGTGCTGGAAGAGGAGTACGACAATGTTATTGCAGCATTGGAGAGGCTCGACAGGGAGATATCTGGAGAGGCGGTATCAGCACTGGCTCAGTGAGCGCAGTCCTCATCTCTGAATTCACGATGACGATATTGCGGAGGACAGCTTCTCCGTCTGTCTTTTCGCTGAGGAGAAAGCCCTCTAAACTGTGATTATGGCTATCACAGTTCTCACGATATTTCCCGAGATATTCGAATCCTTTCTGAAGATGCCGCTTGTCGAGAGAGCGCTCAGGAAGGGGATTGCCGATATAAACATAGTTGACATCAAGCCCTATGCGGGAGGCTCTTTCAGGCATATAGATGAAATGATTTAAGTTTCATATTGAGATTTGTATTTCGATGTATTATCCGTTATAAATAATTGACAATGTCGTACAATGTTATACATTTAAATTACAGATATATTCATAGAGGTGGTGTGTATGGCAACTACATTAGTTCAGGTCAGGATTGATGAAGATTTGAAGAATCAGGCAACAGTTATATATGATGCACTGGGAATTGATTTATCAACTGCAGTCAGGATGTTCTTAAAGAGATCTGTAATGATGAATGGTGTTCCTTTCAGTATGACACTGCCAAATAGTGAGTTTAAGGCAGAGAAGGCAATGAAGGCTCTTCTGGCTCTGAATCGCGAAGCAGAAAGAAACGGAACAAGCGAGATGTCTCCTGATGAGATTAATGCTGAAATTGAAGCTGTGAGAAAATCCAGACAGGTGGAGGCTTAATGCATTATTACGCTGTAATAGACACAAACGTCTTGGTCTCCGCCATGCTGAAATATCATTCAGTTCCCTGGCAGATTGCCAATGAAGCCCTTCTTGGAGATATCGTTCCATTGCTTTCAGATGAGATAATCGCGGAATACAGAGAGGTATTGGCCCGGGAGAAGTTCAACTTCAATCAGGAAGCTGTAGATATCCTCATGGATGGGATAATCGAAAGAGGTATCTTCATAGATGCGCTTCCAGTAGAGGAAGTAGTTCCGGATCCAAAAGATGTTGTTTTCTATTGCGTTGCGATACAGGGACAACAGAGATTTTATGATTCTTACCTTGTGACCGGTAATATAAAGCACTTCCCTGTGAAAACCTTTGTTGTTACACCAAAGGAAATGTTAGCAATTATGCATAGAGAAAACTAAAGAGAAACAATATTTCAACAGTGAAGGTTAACCCTTTCATGCGTTTGTTCTGCTCGTGTTTTTTACTGCTTTTCACTGAGGGGAAAGCCATCTAAACTGAGACAATGAATATTACAGTTCTCACGATATTTCCCGAGATATTCGAATCCTTTCTGAAGATGCCGCTTGTCGAGAGGGCAATAAAGAAAGGATTAGCCACTATAAAAGTGGTAGATATCAAGCCATATGCAGGAGGCTCATTTCGCCATATCGACAATTCTCCCGCAGGGGGCGGTCCGGGGATGATCATGAAAGTCGATACTACTATGAGGGCTGTAGACGCAAACAGGACTGAGAAGAGCCGGGTGATTCTGCTTACTCCGAAGGGGCAGGTCTACTCTCAGAAGAAGGCTAGAGAGCTTTCAAAGGAAGAGGACATTGTTCTGATCTGCGGCCACTATGAAGGTGTCGACAGACGTGTCGAGAATCATGTCGACGATATGATATCTATAGGAGACTATGTTCTCTCCGGCGGTGAAACAGCCGCTGAAGTGATAGTCGACAGCATCGTGAGACTACTCGATGGTGTTATCCGTGACGGTGCGACCGAGGACGAGAGCCATGAGAACATACTTCTCGAGTACCCTCAATATACGAAACCTGTAGAGTACATGGGAGAGAGAATTCCAGACATACTTCTCTCCGGTAACCATGGTGCAATCGAAAAGTGGAAGCATCTCGAGGCCCTGAAAGATACAAAGCGACTAAGGCCAGACCTCTTTGAGAAGTATCCTCTTTCGGACGAGGAGAAGAAGGCGTTGGAAGAGGATTCGAAAGCTATCGTTCAATAATGCACCTCCCTTTGCACACTGTGCATAACGTTCAGAGTGCACCCTGTGCGTATCTTTTACGAGTACAATCGTGCTATTGTATCAAATTCAGAAGCACAATAGACTCTCCGTGCGGCGGGGGAAACGGGATGATTCTCCGCTTCGACACGACGATGAAGGCCCTGGAGGCGAACAAAGGTGAGAAAAGCAGGGAAATCCCCCTGTCTCCGAAAGGAGAGGTATACTCACAGAAGAAGGCGAGGGAGCTCTCGAAGGAGGAGAACATCGTCCTGATCTGCGGGATCGACAGACGTGTCGAGAACCACGTTGATGATATGATATCTACAGGAGACTATGTTCTCTCCGGCGGTGAGACTGCGGCCCGGGTTGTCATCGACAGCATAGTGCGTCTTCTCGACGGAGTTATCCGAGACGGGGCGACAGCCAATAAGTTAATCTATATTGACTATAGTGGACTCGAATTGATTCGTTAATAAGTTAACTTGTTTGCCTGTGCAAATCATCACAATTGCTGAAGAGTGTTCTTTTGTCTTGAGGACGTCCATGTTTTTCATCGAAGAATCTGGAGTTTTTTGGGGCGGATGCTCTCCTCTGGCGTATCAGGAGCGACCTGTTTCAATATTCCTCCGGAGCTCCTTCTGTAGCTCCTCTGAACTCCTTCTGGAACTCCTTCTGAACTCCTTCTGAACTCCTTCTGAACTCCTTCTGAACTCATAACTTTTCCATTCAACCATAGTTGCAAGAGAATGCAGGTCATGTTTAAACAGCTGTTACAAACACGTCATGTATTTTTTGCGCGTCAGTAAGTATTAGATT
>CAVILL010000009.1:0-47467 GCA_963643635.1 Sphaerochaetaceae bacterium
GTTCTTCGTTGTTGTCCTTTGCAAGAGAAGACTCTGTTGTGTTTCTCTTGACGAGAAGCTCGACGTTGTAGCCCTCAGCCTTGAGCTGTTCAAGAGCAGCGTTCATGCCGTTCATGAAGTTCATTGTATAACCCTGGTCAGACTCATCGTTGATGACGACGAAACCGATCTTTGTTGCTTTAGCTTCGGATGTTGATGCAGCAGATGTCTCAGCCCCGCCCTGAGCGAAAACAGAGAGACACATCAGTAATGCAAGAGCAAGTGCCAATGTTTTTTTCATATAATATTCTCCTCTCGGGTACATATTACGAAGTACCCGACATTTCCATGTTATTATGCCATCACCCCGCTGTAAAGAAATATTTTCAAAAATTTGTTATTTTCCTCTACATAGCGGAATTTTAGCTTATAAAAATTAGGATATCCCAAAAATAAGATATCCTAAATTTACGTTTATGTAAATAATGTGATTATCGCTCTTCTCTGAAGTAGTTGACTCCGAGGCTCGCTGGCGGCTGCTTGTCGCGGATGTTCCTCATGCTTGTGATTACAAGTACGATTACTGTTACCACATAAGGAAGAATCTTGTAAAGCTCCGTCGGGAAGAATGGAACGACTATTCTGAGGTACATGATCATGAGAGCACCGAAGAGGATGGAGCTCCACGTAGCCTTGAGAGGTCTCCATGTACAGAAGATTACGAGAGCGACTGCAAGCCAGCCCGTTCCGCTGAGGGATGCCTCGATCCAGACGCATCCGGCTGTCGTCATCGTGTAGACCATGCCTCCGATGGCGGAAATACCGCCGCCGATCATTGTCGCGAGGTACTTGTACTTCGTGATGTTTATTCCGGCAGCATCCGCCGTGACGGGAGATTCGCCTACAGACCTGAGGTAGAGACCAGTCTTCGTGCGTGTCAGGAAGAAGTGCATGACGAAAGCGAGGATTATCGCAATGTAGAAGAACTCGGACTGGTTGAAGAGTATCTTTCCGATGACCGGGATGTTCTTCAGGAAGTCCGGCATGAACTTGTTGTCGAATGCAAACTTGAGGTCGTTGGAGAGTGTGACATAGCCGCCGACCTGTGTTCTTCTGAGTTCTCCCGCGAACTTTGCCACGCCGGTACCGAATGTGGTCATTGCAAGACCCGTGACGTTCTGGTTGGCCCTGAGAGTTACCGTAATGAACGAGAAGAGCCAGCCGGCGATTGCACCTGCGGCAAAGGATGCGACAATTGCCAGGAGGATTGCGACGAACGCGTTGGCATTACCCTCACCCACCGCCGTTTCATAAAGGTTCGGAGCAATGAGGCCGAAGATACCGCCCATGTACATGATGCCTTCGACACCGAGATTCAGGTTACCGGACTTCTCGGTAAGGATTTCACCGAGAGTTCCGAACATTAGAGCTGTGCCGTATGCACCGGCAGCTGCGAAGAGAAGTACTACTGCGTTCATACCTGAGCCTCCCTGTTCTTTCTGTTTCTGAAGATAAGCTTGTAATTAATGAAGAATTCACATCCGAGCATGCAGAAGAGGAGCGTTCCCGAGACAATCTGTGCAACAGATGCCGGAACACCGAGCTTTGTCTGCAGGGTCGAGGAACCCTTTTCGATGATTGCAAGAATCGATGCGATGATGATCATTGCAAAACTGTTGAGCTGGCTCAGCCATGCAACGGTGATTGACGTGAAGCCGACACCGCCTGCGACATCGCTGTTGAGAGTGCCGTTTGCGCCGCTGACGAGCATCCAGCCCACGAGGCCCGAGATTGCTCCCGAGAAGAGCATCGTTCTCATCATGACCCAGCCGACATCCATACCCGCATAGCGTGCGGTATTGAGTGAGTCGCCGATGACTGCAACTTCATAGCCGTGCTTGGTGTAGTTCATGTAGATGTGTACGAGGACGACGAGAACCAGGACGATGATCCAGCCGCAGTAGATTCCGAAGACGTTCGGAAGACGTGCGTTGTCGGAGAACATCGGGATGATCTGTGTTCCCTGTCTTCCTTCCCACGGACCGCCCTGGAGCCACTTAACGATACCTATTGCTATATAGTTCATCATAAGAGTGAAGAGCGTTTCGTTGGTGTTGTACTTCGCCTTGAAGAAGCCGGGGATGAATGCCCAGATGGCACCTCCGATGGCTCCGGCAATCATCATGATGAGAAGCATGAGGAATCTCGACTGGATGTGGGATGAGAAGTTGATTGCGCAGAAGGAAGCGAAGATGGCTCCCATTGTAATCTGGCCTTCCGCTCCGATGTTCCAGAACTTCATCTTGAAGCAGGGTGCGATGGCGAGAGCACATCCGAGAAGCGGGATTGCCTTCTTAACAGTCTGACGGATGTATCCGGCCTTGCTGAGTGCGCCGGAGACCATGATTCCGTACGACTGGAAGGGGTTCTTGCCTGCCAGGAGAATAGGAATCATGCCCAGGATGAGGGCGACCACAATCGAGGCGACTCTTATAAGCCAGGCCTTCTTCGGATCCATGTTGTCTCTTTTCGCGAGACGGACGAAAGGTGCTTTCTTAGCTTCCATTATCTAGCCTCCTTCTTGTAGTCGACGCTTGTCATCATGAAGCCGATTTCTTCCTTTGTTGTCGTTCGTGCATCCACGATACCGCTTACCTCTCCTCCGCAGAGAACGAGGATTCTGTCGCACAGTTCGAGGAGAACGTCGAGTTCCTCTCCGACGTATACGACTGCAACTCCCTTCATCTTCTGCTCCGTGAGAAGATTGTAGATTGTATAGGATGTGTTGATGTCGAGACCTCTCACTGCGTATGCCGTAAGAAGGACATTCGGCTCGGATGCGATTTCACGTCCGACAAGGACCTTCTGTATGTTACCGCCGCTCATGCGTCTCACGGGGAATTCCGTCGACGGAGTGACGACCTCGAGGTCCTGCCATATTCTGTCTGCAGTCGCCTGCGGAGTCTTCTTGTTGAAGAAGATGGACTTGCCCGTACGCCAGGTGCGGAGCATCATGTTGTTCGTCATACCCATGCTTCCGACAAGGCCCATTCCCAATCTGTCCTCGGGAACGAATGCCATGCCGACACCGATTTCGCGGATCTTCTTCGGCGGCAGTCCGACGAGTTCCTTCCTAGAACCGTCCTTCGGCTCGATGTATTCAATCGAACCCTCGGTCATCGGATAGAGACCGGTAAGACACTCCAGAAGTTCCTTCTGTCCAGATCCCGCAACACCTGCAACGCCGAGGATTTCACCCGTGCGGGCCTCGAACGAGACCTTCTTCAGCTTCTCGATTCCCTCATTGTCCTTACACGAAATTCCGCTGACGACAAGGCGCGGTACGGGATCCGGGTACTTCGGCCTGTCGATGTTGAGTACGACCGCGTGTCCGACCATCATGTCCGTAAGTCCCTGCGGACTTGTCTCGGAAGTGTTGACAGTACCGATGTACTTGCCCTTTCTGAGAACGGCGACCTTGTCCGAGATAGCCATGACCTCCGCAAGCTTATGGGTGATGATGACGATGGCCTTGCCGTCGTTCTTCATGTTGCGTAGTACGGCGAAGAGCTTGTCCGTCTCCTGGGGTGTCAGGACGGCTGTCGGCTCGTCGAGAATGAGAACCTCGGCACCTCTGTAGAGAACCTTTACGATTTCGACTGTCTGCTTCTGGGAGACGGACATGTCGTAGACCTTCATCGCCGGGTCGATGTCGAAGCCGTAGCGGTCGCAGATCTCCTTGACCTTGGCGTTCGTCTGCTTGATATCCATATCCTCATCGAGGCCGAGGATGATGTTCTGGGCTGCCGTGAATACGTCCACGAGATGATAGTGCTGGTGGATCATTCCGATATGCAGGTCAAAGGCATCCTTCGGGGAACGGATTGCGACTTCCTTCCCGTCCGCGTAGATCTTTCCCTCGTCCGGCTGATATATACCGCTGATCATATTCATCAGGGTTGTCTTTCCGCTTCCGTTCTCTCCCAGGAGAGAGAGGATCTCGCCCCTCTTTATCTCAAGGTTGATTCCGTCGTTGGCAACAACACTGCCGAACCTCTTGGTAATACCTTCTAGTTTAATTGCACTGTTATTCTGCATTGTGTCTCCTGATGAAACTGACAGATATCAGTTTCCACTGGTCTGATGTTCCTATGATATCACCCGTTTTTTTCAATCTGCAACAAAAAACAACAAAATTAAAGATTGAATGCAGGCCGGAGCCTGCATCAATCAGAGAGCAACTGTGAATTCGATTTCGACCTTTCCGCCCTTGGGGAGCTTCACGACCTGGAAGGCGCAGCGCGCGGGAAGTACTGACGCACACTGGAACGCTTCCGCGTAGACTTCGTTGACTGATGCGAAATCCGCGATGTTCTCAAGATAGACTACGGCCTTGACTGTGTTCTCGATCTTTCCGCCGCCCTCTTCTATTATCGCCTTTGCGTTTTTGAAGACCTGCTTCGCCTGCTCTGCTGCCGTCTCTCCGACGAGAGCGCCGCTCTCCGGGTCGAGTCCGAGGACTCCGGAGACGAACATGAAGCCGTTCGCCTTCACAGCCTGTGAATAAGGTCCCACCGCCTTCGGTCCGAGCGGGGTGTCAACTCTTTCAATCATATTATCTTTCTCCTTCTGATTTGTTTCGATTACGTATTTCAGTATTTCCGACGGCTCTTCATAGAGATGCAGGCTGTCGGGGTTTGCGACAGAGAAGCCGAAGCCCCACTTCACCGCGAGGAACTCAACTCCCGCAGTCCGTGCTCCCTTCTCGTCATTGGAAGTGTCGCCGACCATTACGGCGTCTCTTTTATCAACACCGAGAGAGGAGAGAGCGTTGAGAATAACCCGGGCCTTCGTCACAGAGCCGTCGACCTCCGGACCGCATACGGCGTCGAAGCAGTCGTCCATACCAAGGTTATGCACGCACCTCTTTGCAAGCTCATCCATCTTGTTTGTAGCAACTGCTGTCTTTATGCCCATCGCCTTCAGAGCATAAAGGAGTTCCTTCATTCCCGTATAGGGATGCATGAGGAAGATTCCCTTCTCGTTGTAGAAACGGCGGTAGGTTTCCACACAGTACTCGATTTTATCCTCGCTTACGCCGAAGGTTATTCTAAAGCAGTCCCTCAGCGGGGGACCTATGAATCTCTTGAGGTAATCCTTCGTGTATGCGCTTCTGTCGTAGCCGATGGTCTCCACCGTCCTGAGTGCGCTGTCCATTATGCCTTCGCTGCTGTCTGCGACGGTGCCGTCGAAATCAAATAAAACTGCCTTTACCATCTATAAGTTCCAATCCCGTTTCATGAACGGATGACGGGGAAGCGAGAAGAGAGAGATACTCTCCGTCCTCCTTCAGACTCACCCTTCCTCCGGCTTCCCTGACAATCAGCATTCCCGCGGCAATATCGTAGAGGTGCAGGAATTCCTCGTAATAGACTGCACACCTCGAAGATGCGACATAGCAGAGAGAGCATGCTGCACTGCCGATGCTCCTCATATCGGAGAAGCGGTCGTAGAAGCGCCTCATTCTGACCATGTATTCGTCAAGGTGGCTGTGAACCCTGTGAGGAGGAACGAGAAGAGCAAGGCTTTTATGCATCTCTATGTCATCGTTTATCTCTATTTTCCTGCCGTTGAGGAAGGCCCCTCCTCCGCGGACGGCGGAGAAGACCTCGTTCTGTCCCGGAACGGCCACGACGCCCAGGGCGATTCCCTCCTCATCCTCGAATGCGATGGATACCGTATAGAGAGGAAAGGACCACATGAAATCGACTGTTCCGTCTATGGGATCGACTATCCAGCGGCATACCCTGTCTCCGCTCTTACCCGTTTCCTCCCCGAACCAGCCGTCTTCCGGAAACTTTCCCAGGAGGTATTCCCGTATGAGACTCTCGCTCTCTCTGTCCGCCGTAGTGACGTAGTCGTTCTCGGCCTTGTCGGAAACGGAGAATCTCAGACTCTCATGTGAGAGAAGAAACTTCGACGCGAGGGAAGCTGCCTCGAGAGCCGCACTGAGTCTTCTTCCGATTTCATGTTTTTCCATTCTCACCTCTTCTTCATCTGTTCACCGATATAGGTGACTCTCTTCCAGTCGGAGGGAGAGAAGCTGTCCTTCGTTATGGTCTTTTCAATCGCACCTTCGAGAATATAGTCGGAGTTTATGTAGAGGATTATCGCAGTCCACTCATCCTCGCCTCTGGAGTACATGACTCCTCCGGCGTTGTTGAGGAGCTCGGCAAGCCTCAGATCGTCGCGTATATTGTTCCTCGAAAGAAGAATCGAGAAGGAATAATCGGCAACATTGAAGAGCTTGTCGCGTCCGTCCCCCTGCATTCTGTTCCAGCAGTTCTGAATGACGTTCTCAAGTTCATCCAGAGTCTCGGAGTCGGAAGATCTTACAAAGGATGCGAAGACGGACGAAGGGCTCAGCTTCCTGTAGATATCATAGATGATGCCTTCCGCACTGATTTCCTCTTCCCCTCCATCTTCCTCGTTCACGCTTTCGTCCGTCACGAGAGGAAGCGGGGATTCATCCTCCAGCTCCTCCATCGAAAGAACCTGTCTTTCTTCCTCTTCTTCGCTCTCCGCGTCTTCCCCGTTCTCGACGCCGTCAAGGAATGAGGAAGCAAAGCTCCGGGCCCTTTCTTCATTCTTATCCGAAAGAGTCTCTTCCGCCTTTTCAGCCTGCACGGGAGCTTCTTCGTTTTCCGTGTTCTCCCCGACGTCTTCGTCAGTCTCTTCGGCTTTTCCCTCTATGCTCCCGTCTCTCGGAAGGACAAAGGAATCGTCCTCGATTTCAAGGGTCCCGTCATCCTCGTCAGACACATCAGCCGACGTCTCATTTCCTTCAGGAGAAGGACTTTCCTCATCATCCGAATAATCTCCGAGGAAATCCTTCATCCACGAACTGACATCAAGAAGCTTGTTCTGGGGCTTCTCCTCCACCGGGGAAGCAGCACCGGACTTTTCCGTCTCTCCGGTCGTCTGTTCGTCGGTTTGACTTTCTGCATCATCAGAGGAAATGACTTCGCCGGTTGTCTCCTCTTCAGGCTCTGCAGAAACATCTTCTTCCGAGGGAACTTCACTCTCCTCTTCATCTGCCGTTTCTTCGTCCGGAGAGGATTCTTCCTCACTGTCGGAAGCTTCATTATTCTCAGAATCTGCCGCTGGCACGGAAGAGCATTCAATTTCATCAGGCTGAGGAAGTTCTTCTTTTTCTTCATCATCGAGAGGAACATCCTCTCCGCTGATTACTTCTTCATCAGAAACCTCGTACCCTTCATTTCCGGAGTCATCAGAGGATTCGCCGAATTCTTCTGTTTCGTCGTCATCAGGAGGCACATCCTCTCCGCCGTCCATCTCTTCTTCAGGTTCTTCATCGTCTGCTGCTTTTTCATCAGAAGTGGATTCTTCAATCGTACCAGTCAGAGGAAGTTCTTCTGTTTCTTCATCGCCGGGAGCAGCTTCTCCGTCGGAGACTTCGTTTTCTGAATCAGATGAAACATCTTCTCCGGGTGCTGATTCTGCCGCTTCGTCGAAGTGTGGAAGTTCCTCAATCTCTTCATCATCAAGGAACACGCCTTCATCAGCTTCACCTTCTTCCGCCCGGTATAAGTCATCGTCGTCATCATCGACTGCAATGTCTTCCACGCTGATTATTTCTTCTCCGGGGACTCCGCTTCCTTCAGAAGCAGATCCGGAAGATTCCTCTTCAGATGCTTCGCTCTCTTCTTCAGAAGCGTCTTCCTCAGCTTCGTCCGAACAGGTGAGCTCTTCCTTCTCTTCATCATCAAGAGGAATATCCTCCACGCTGATCACTTCTCCGCCGGAGACTTCATTATCTTCTTCCGGCTCATCAAGCCGTGGAAGTTCATCTATGGAGGCTTCCCGGCCGTCGGGGAGATTATCGGGAGGAAGCTCTGCAGTTACGTCTGCTTCGGAAGCATCTTCAGTGTCGAGTTTCTCGACCTTCTCCTCTTCCTTACGGAATTCCTCCTCGTCCTCCTTATCGAGTTCATCGTCGATGACCTTTTCCTCTTCTTCATCGAGAAGACTGAAGAAGTCAAGCTGAACATCCCTGTCGGAGTCGGCATTGTCTTCCTCTTCCGCTTCGTCCGCACTCTCTTCGGCTTCCTCGTGAATCTCGTCGGAGTCGACTTCCTCGTAGTAGTCGCTCTCTTCCTTCTCGCCGATCTCGTCGAGTCTCTCCTCTTCTTCCGTATCGTCGAAGATGTCGTCATCAAGTTCGGATTCGAATTTCTCCTCCTCCTTCTCGATTTCCTCGTCACGGCGGATTATCTCGTCGGTGAGAGCGTACTTCTCCTCTTCCTCCGCTATGTTTTTGTCATTCTTCCTTTCGTACTCGACGGGAGGAACATCGGGAATATCCTTCTCATCCGCGTCGTCTTCCGTCTCGTATTCGTATTCGTCCGTAATCGTGTCGTCGGATGCGTCATCGAAGACGGGAGCCTCGCCTCTGTCTATCTCGTCCTCGTCGATTACCCTGTATTCCTCCGTTTCGGACGGAAGCTCGAGTTCTCCCAGAAGGGCCGTGATGAGTTCCTTCTTCCTCGTTCTGTCGATGGTTGCGCGGAACATCATCAGGGATGATATCACGAGAGTATCTCCATCGTGGGTCATCTCCTCTTCCATGTCGGGGTCGACGACGAGACGGCTGTGACCGTAACCGGTCTTCACGCTTCTCTCTTCAAGCCATATCTTCCTGGTATCGAAGTATTTCTCATCCGCAATGAAGATATTGCTGTCATAGAAGGACGGCAGGACAGAGATGTCCACCCGGTTTCCGTCATAGGTATATGTATCTATTCCGGTTCTGTAGAATATCGCCTGGACGCTCTTCTGTGCGGCCTTTCTCCTGTCGAATGACGCGGAGAGAGCGATGAATGACGGCATATGCTTTCCGACAAATGTGTATTGCCCGCCGTTCCATCTGAATACGGGGTAGCGCATCGCTATCCAGTAGCCCATCTTCAGGAACGAGAGGATGTCGAGCTTTCCGACTTCTGACGTGAATGTATCGTAGACACTCTCGTCGAGGGATGACGAGGAGGAGATGAGGAACATGTCGTAGCCGTCACGCTCCCGTGCCAGGTTCTCGGCTCTTCCCTCCCATCCGTTCTTCTTCGTTATGGTCCTGTAGACTTCGTCCTCGCTCATGCCGCGGAGACTGTCGCTCATCTGGGCTGCGGCAAGACTGTACTCGTCGCTGTATTCCTGAACTCGCCTCGAGAGGTCGTCGATTCCAACCAGTCCCCGCTTTGCTATGTTCTCCATGTTGATTGCAAGCGACAGCGGATCGGTTCCGATCTTCTCTTCAACGCCTTCCTTCGCCTCGAGAAGGGAGCGGAGGGTATCCGAGGAGGCTTTGAGTGAACCGGGGGTAACCGTGTCAGGAATGAGGTAGCGTGCGATGATGCTGCGGTACTTTTCGCCGTCGGAGTCGTCAGCATCGGAAGATGAGAGAAACAGCGATGTTCTGTTATCGATTATCCTGATGATTCTCCTCAGCGCATCATCGCCGAGCGTAATGAGTCTCGACCAGTCCTTCTGGCTGATACTGCCTTCTTTTCCACCTTTTCTGAAGAGCGTGGACTGCAGTACGGACTGCAGGATTACGGGAAGAAGAACAGCACGCGCTCTCATGAGCGGATCCTTCTTCTTCTCGGAGAGGACCTTCCTTTCGTCCCAGAGGGACAGCTTGATGACTTCGAGGGGATAGTAGTTCTCCAGTATGGAGGCCACCGAGCGGAAGTCATTCATGAGATAATCGTATGATTCACTGATGTTCTTTTCAGCTTTCCTGCTGGAAATCCTTCTTATCTGGTCAATCGGGGAAAAGAAATCAAACACGAAAAACTCCTTCTCACTGGATGTGCATCACGTTCTTCCGGTAGGCCTTGAGTCCAAGCCTGAGGCACTCCGCGGCCGTTCTGAGTTCATCCTCATTGAGAACGTATGCGAATCTCGCCTGGCAGCGGCCGTAGCCGGGAGTCCAGTAGAATCCTTCGGCCGGGGCGAACATGACTGTATTTCCCTTGTATGAAAATTCCGTAAGCATGAAGGACGCGAACTTCTCGGCGTCGTCGACGGGAAGGTCCGCAATGAAGTAGAATGCTCCCTTCGGCATCGTGACCCTGACGCCTTCGATCTTCTGCATGGCCCTGACAAGAGTGTTGCGTCTTCTCTCGTACTCCTCGACAGTCGCCCTTATGTAGCTTTCGGGAGCTGTCAGAGCCGCTGCCGCAGCCTCCTCCTCGACTGCCGGCGGACAGAGTCTCGCCTGGGCCATCTTGAGGCAGTTGTCGATGAACTCGTGGTTCTTCGTGACTATCGCTCCGATACGCGAACCGCACATCGAGAAGCGCTTGGAGAAGCTGTCGATGCAGATGATCCTGTCGGCATACTCGGGGAACGAGAGAACGGAGGTGAACTTCTTGCCGTCATAGCAGAATTCCCTGTAGACCTCGTCGACCACGAGGAAAATGTCCTTCTTCTTGCAGAGCTCGAGAAGAGCCGTGAGCTCCTCGCGGGTGTATATGTGTCCTGTGGGGTTGTTCGGAGAGCAGAGAAGTATTCCCGTCGTCTTCTTGTTTATCTTGTCCTCGAATGCGTCGATGGAGGGAAGAATGAAGCCGTTGGACGAGCTCGAGGTGACGGGTCTGAGTTCGACCATCGCAACCTTCGCGAACGTTGCGACGTTCGTGTAGTAGGGTTCGGGGATGATGACCTCGTCATAGGGGTCGCAGAGGGTTATGAACGCAAACTGCAGTGCCTCGCTTCCTCCCGTCGTGATCATTATGTCATCGATGGTGAGGCCCTCGATGCCCATCCTCTCATAGTAGCCCAGGAGCGCCTTTCTGAGCTTGAATTCACCCTCGCTCAGGCCGTAGGCGATGATATCCTTATCGTAGCCGTGGATGGCGTCGAGCGCCTCCTTCGGTGTCCTGATATCGGGCTGCCCGATATTGAGATGGATCACGTGGATTCCCTTCTCCTCGGCTTTCCTTGAAAGCGGCACCAGACGCCTTATCGGCGAACACTGGAAACCGGAAATACGGTTCGACATCTGCATGGTTCTTTCTCCCTGGACTTATTCCGGAATTGTTGAACTGTCGTCCGGCGACGCAACTCCCATCTGAGTCATGTCGACGAGCTTCTGGATGAACTTTCTGTTATCCAGGAGCGGAGAGATGGCCCTTCCGTGGTGGAGACGGGAAATGACTCTTGCAAAGAGTTCGGTGACATCGGCCTGGATGAACCACTCCTTCTCCAGGAGCTCCTTGCCCTGGTAGACACCGTTGGTTCCGATTATCCTGTAGAAGATGCCTTCCCTGTATGCCTGGTCGAAGTTCTCGATGGCACCGCCGTTGAAGAACGGCAGTGACACCATGACGATGACTTTCTTCGCGCCCCTGTTCATGAGTTCGCGCATTGCGATTATCATCGTACCGCCCGTGGCAATCATGTCGTCCGCCATGAGAACGGTCTTTCCCTTGACGTCCCCCAGAAGGTTGATTGATTTTATGTTGGTGTTCTTCGCGGAAGTGGAGACCATCGAGTAGTCCCTTTCCTTGTAGAGCATTGCAAGAGGCCTGTGAAGAGCCTGTGCATAGAACTTGTTTCTGTTTACCGCACCCGTGTCCGGAGATACCACTACGATATCCGGATCGGAGAAGTCGATGAGCTTCCTGAGACATATGAGAGTCTGGTAGGAGCCGTGGACGTTCTCGAGCGCGCATGTCGAGAATGCGTTCTCGATCTCACGCGAGTGGATGTCGAGGGTGATGATCCTGTCCACCCCGAGTTCCTCGGAGAAGCGTGCGAACATCGCAGCCGTCAGAGGCTCACGCGACGCCTTCTTGTGCTGACGAGCGTAGGGGTATGTCGGAAGCACGAGCGTAATCGAGGCCGCTCCGGCATTGTGGAGTGCGTTCACCGTCGTGAAGAGGAACATGAGGTGATCGTTGATCGAGAGCTGGACCGGTTCCTCGGACCCCGCAACCTTGATCGGCGCGTTGTTCGAGACGTCGTGGATCACGTAGACGCTGAGTCCCCTCACGGGGTCGATTATCTCGGCCTTCTCCTCACCGTTGGAGAAACGTGTATACTTCACATTGATTGTGAAGTCGGGACAGTGGAACGCCGTGGGAAGCTTGCCCGTCGGAATCTTGTTGCTTTCGATGTCATCGAGGAGCGTGACTGTCTTCAGAAGCTCCTCAGCCGTCATGTCGTGTCTTTTCGTCAGGGCTTCCGAGAGTTTCTCGTATCTGTCGATGTAAAGCCTTCTGAGATGTTTCACGACCTTGCCTGTGAAATATTCTGAGCCGGGGCCGGCAATAACCCCTAACTTATGTGGTTTTAAGATACTCATAGGCTAAAGATACTTCATTAACTTCTCCCCTTTCAAGCTGAAACGGCATAAAACAAAGCTAATAATCGTCACACGGGAGCGTAAACTTCTGCCCCTTCTGGAAAAGACAGAATGAAAAACAAACTCGGTCAGTTGTCGGAGAATGAGAAAAAAGTAAGGTTTTTCAGACTTTTTTCTCCGATTCTTTGACAATTCGGGCAGTTTTCCGCCTTTATAAGTATGAAGTATATTTTTTCTTTCACACTCATCATGCTTCTTCTCGTCCTTTCCTGCACCGGCGGCAGTGCGGGAGCGGAGAATATTCTTGCTTCCTCAGACAGAAGCGGGGCTGCGGTTCTCTCCTACGGTCTCGTGGACAACTCGACCTTCTCCATCCGTTTCTCGGAAAAGGTCGAGATCAGGGAAATCTCATACAACGGTACGAGGGAGAAGACGCTTCTCGTCGGAGAGAGCTTCCGTCTTGCTCTGCCCGAGGAGATTGAAATGGGTGAGAAGTACACGCTCGCCCTCACGGCAGCGAAGAACGGAGGAAACACCACCCGCTGCTTCTTCACTCTCTACGGCAGGAACGACAACAGGGCAGAGATGCTTATCAACGAAATCTCCGTAGCGGGGACGAAGGCATCTCCCGACAGAATCGAACTCCTTGTAACAGAAAGCGGGAACAGTGCCGGAATAGTGGTATCCGACGGCACGGACTCCGCATCCGGTGTCGTCCTTCCCTCGATAGAAGTGTCCGGAGGTGACATCATTGTCGTCTTCTGGGATTCGAAGAGCGGAAAGGAAACGGAAGAACGCGACGAAAACCTCTTCACATATTACGTGGACGGAAAGATGGAGGACACGCTCATAAGTACCTCGGGGGCCGTCATTCTGTTTGAAGAGGTTTCGGGCTCCGTGATGGACGGGGTTCTCTACTCCAACTTCACCGAGGCCAGCACCTCGAAGGAGAAGTTCCAGTCCATTGTCTCGTTTTTCGAAGAATGCGGGGAATGGAGCGGGGATGCGGTATCGAGTGAGGAGATAACCTCTTCGCGTGTTCTCGCCCGCCTTCCGGGTGCCGTCGACACGGACACTGCCGACGACTGGTTCACGACGGCGGCGCGTAAGTCCACCTTCGGAGAAGAGAACGTCTACGCGCCATACACGGGAGAATGAATCAGCGCTGGAGAGGTCTGTTGGAGCGGATCTTCTCCGCACCCTTTGCAAACTTCAGTGCCTTGTTCTTGAGTTCGTCGCTGACGGGTTTTCCGCTCCGGGCGGTCTCGACGAACTCCTCGAATGTCTGACAGGCATAGCCGAACATCCTGTATGCAGTACTCAGTTTTGCCGAGAGTGACTCGAGCATGCTCATGACCTTCGCGGGATTCGCCCTGAAGTACTCGGAAAGGTCCTCGTGTCTGATGACCTTCGTCACACACTCCTCGAGTGCCACAGCAGTTGCGAATCTCGGCATGCTCTCCATGAGCCCCACTTCGCCGAAGAAGGCCGGAGCTGCGGTCGAAGCTACAAGCACCTCCTCGGGAGTACCATAGTCAACATACAGGGCAACCGTCCCGTAGAGAAGGTCGTACATCCAGAGCTGGAAATCACCCTCTCTGAATATGACTTCGCCCTTGCGGAATTTCTTCATCTCTTCCATATCTTCCTCCGTTCTTGACAATATACCACACTCTCCGAGAGAGAATAAGACGAAGACTTCCTTCTTTACATTCCCGATACAACAAGGAAAAGATCACCTCTGATAGGGATAAGCTGTCGTAATTGTACCGGTAACAATCTCAATGAGTCATTTTTCCGTCAGCCGTCCCCTCCATTCGCTGAATTGTAAAATAATGACTTTTTCATTGATTTCACTTCCGTCCTGCGGTATTTTCAACTTCAAGGCTGGAATAACGGTTGCACGGGGCACTTACCTTTTCGGTTCCGATGTTCACCTCCGCTGATGCGGCTTCAGCCAAAAATAAAAGGAGTCTTCAATGAAAAACAAGAAGCCACAGGCTCCTGCCTCAGTCGAGAACATCTATCGTCTCGACGGCAGAGTCCCAGTCAGCAAGGCCATCCCTTTCGGCCTTCAGCATGTCCTCGCCATGTTCGTTTCGAATGTCGCACCGATTATCCTGATTGCAGGAGTCGCAAAGTACAACGGAGTCGCCTTCAACGATGTCGACAAGGCCTGTCTGATCCAGGCTGCGATGATCATCGCTGGAATCGGAACGCTCCTGCAGCTCTATCCGGTACTTCACATCGGATCGCGCTTACCTGTTGTAATGGGCGTAAGCTTCACGTTCCTTGCGGCAATGCAGACCATTGCGAAGGTCGACTACGGCTACATGGTCGGTGCCGTAATAGTCGGAGGATGCATAGAAGGCTGTCTGGGTCTTACTGCAAAATACTGGAGACGCTTCATCGCTCCGATTGTCTCGGCATGTGTCGTGACATCAATCGGCTTCAGCGTCCTCAGCGTGGGAATAAGCTCGTTCTGTTCATCGGGCGCCTACCCCGACGGCTCATGGCAGAACCTTCTGGTTGCAACAATCACCCTCATCGCCTGCCTTGTCTTCAATGCAACGGCAAAGGGCTTCTGGAAGCAGCTTTACGTTCTCTTCGGCCTCATCGTCGGCTACATCGTCTCGATCTTCTTCGGCATGGTCGACTTCGGGGAAATCGGAAACACGATAAGGGAGATGGGAGTCATCTCGCTTCCGCGCCTCTTCCACTACACACCGAAGTTCAGACTCGGAGACATAATATCGGTAACGCTGGTGTTCCTCGTCTCTGCAACGGAGACAATCGGAGATACGACAGCCACCTGCACGGGGGGACTCGGAAGAGATATAACGGAAAAGGAAATCTCGGGTTCCCTCTGCTGCGACGGCTTCATATCTGCAGTATCGGGAGGAGTCTTCGGATGCTCGCCGATTACATCCTTCTCCCAGAACGTCGGACTCATCGCAATGACGAAGGTCGTCAACCGCTTCACAATCATGTTCGGTGCAATCATCCTTATCGTTGCGGGCCTCTTCCCGCCGGTGGGAGCGCTTCTCTCGACGCTTCCCTCCTGCGTACTCGGCGGCTGCACGGTCATCATGTTCGGAGCAATAATCGTCAGCGGAATCACCATGATTGCCGACTGCGGCTTCGGACAGAGGAACATGCTCATTGTCGCGACAAGCTTCTGTGTAGGAATCGGAATAACGCAGGTTCCGGCATTCTTCGACTACATGCCGCAGGTCGTGAAGGACATCTTCCAGAACAACATGGTCGCAGGCGTCTTCGTCGTCGCCCTGATTCTCTCCCTTACGCTTCCGAAGAACATGGACAAGAAGGAAGAGACATCGGTCTGAAAGATGAAACCGTCTTCTCTTGAGAGGAATAATTGAGAAGACAGACTTACAGAGGAGGGGGCAACCCCTCCTTCTAAATGAAAGGGCCCGCGGATTTCTCCATGAGCCCCCTGATATGGAACGGCATGATGCCGTATCACATGGCTGCGAATTCCCTGACGTACTCGCTGACTTCGCTCTCCGAGAATCCCTTCGAGAAAAGAAGAGTCTTCAGTTTGTTCACATTCGTTCTCTTTTCCTCGGCTCTTCCACGTGCTTCACCCTCGGCTCTTCCACGTGCTTCACCCTCGGCTCTTCCACGTGCTTCACCCTCGGCTCTTCCACGTGCTTCACCCTCGGCTCTTCCACGTGCTTCACCCTCGGCTCTTCCACGTGCTTCACCCTCGGCTTCGGCATCTTCCACCCGGCCTTCCACATACTGTTCAAAAAAGAAATCACTGTTCTTCATGACTACGGCAACCTCCTCACCGTGCTCTTCCAGGAACTCCTTCAATACACCCTGTTCCAGGCATTCCCTGAGCGTTTCAGATACTGCTTCTCTCCTTTCATCATAATCGCGGAGATTATTTCTGTAAATGGTTGAGAATCTGCAGTATTCCCCTGCAAAAGTCTCTCCTGCAGTGAATTCCGTCACAGTCTTCACCGCAAGTCCCATCGTCCCCTCCCCGAGTACCTTCACGTCGTCAAGATAATAGCAGTCGGGGATTCTGTCTGCATCATCTCCGACGTAGATGCACCAGAATTCCGCCTTCGGCATCTCTGTTCCATTCTTCGTGTACAGCTTCTTGAAAAACTCCCCGCTGAGAAGCGAAAGCGACCCCACCCTGTACATCAGCATCCGGTAACAGATGAGTTTACACTCCGTACTCTGGACCTCGATGTAAATAGTCTTCTCTTCTCTGACAAGGAAGCAGCAGTCGTGAATTACACCTCCTATGAACACGTTGTCCTTGTCGATAAGCCGCAGGTCTTCCTCCCTGACTGCAGTGTCTTCGGGATGCAGCGACAGGTACAGCTCCAGCAGATACTTCGGTTTTGAAATGATAGCACGGAATACGGAGTCCCGGACGTTGCGCCGGATCTTCACCTCCTCGAAATTTCTCATGTTCATATCTGAACCTCCTATATCCTAAGCACGATATTTCGGAAAATTGTCAAAATTCCGGGGAAATTAAATGTAAAATCTCATCAAGGTCAGACATCTGCCGGACTTTACTCCGGCAAAGGTTCTGCTACGGCCGTAAGAAAGCCCTCCGGTAAATATCGAAGGGCTGGAAAAGATACGGGAACTGTCAGAACGGTCTGTAGCTTACTCCCACAATCACCTGGAAGTCGGAAGCGTTCTGTCCCTTCACGTTGTATATGTTCCTCGCTGCGACATAATCGAGAGCCAGGTCGAGTGTGAGATTGTCGAGAAGCTCGTACGATGCGCTGAGACCTATGTCACAGGTATATGAGATGCTGTTGCGGGAGGAGGCATCATAACGGTAATTGGTCGTGTTGTCATGATCCGACGTCAGACCGCTGTACTCTGCCCTGTAGACATCCTCGCTGGTGTTTGCGGGAACCTTCGTCCACTTCGTCCAGATGTCATGTGTTCCGTGTGCGATGAAGAGGAACCTGCCGCCGACGGTGAGTCTCTGCTTCTCCCAGGAAGCGGAGAGGCATCCGACGAGACTGTCGGGTCCGTACGTATAGCCGATGACATATTCGTCGTAGAGGATGTCGGTATGTCCGGCATAGTCTTCGTAGGAGTAGAGGCGGTACTTCACAGCCCCCGTGTAATCGAGGCCGTAGCCGTTGTTTGAGTCGCGAAGATATGTATAAGGCATTACGTATACAGCCTCTCCGTTGACAGTGAGGGTTCCCTCTCCGAGAGAAGTGAGGTATTCCGCTCCGAGAAGGAATGCCTTGCCGTCGGTTGTCGTATCTTCGCTCTTTCCCGCTCCGGGAGCCGTTTCGAAGCCGGGCATTGCAAACTGGTCGATGAGAATCTGGGCGTAGATTCCGAGGCCCGCAAGCGGCGTCCAGTTGACTTCGAGGCCGAGCGTCGAATTGGAGTTACTGGGCATATAGGCGTTATGCATGAAGTACATGGGACTGAGGGCTGCGAACTGCACAGACGACGACTGGGACTCGTACATGATGGCCTCGGTGAAGGCGACCGAGAGTCTGTCCGAGAAGAACCTTCCCTCGAAGCGGTGCGCAGCATAGAACGAGATACCGTCGAGAATGCGGGTACTGTTGTTGTCGTTGTTTCCCCGGTATTTCACATTCCCGTCAGCATCTTTCGCACTGTAGTAGTTCATCTTGTTCGGGAAGAACGAAACGAGGTATGTATACTTGAACGAGTCGGTATATGCCGTGGCACGTACCATGTCGTGGTACGGGAAGTTGTCGCTGAGAACGAGGTTACCCGTAAAGCCGCTTCCCCAGCTGAGTCTGTCACGTCCGATCTGCACCGACCAGCCGTCTCCTCCGACTGCGACGAATGCGCGCGACGGGAAGTTGATATCCAGCATCTTCACATCAAGAGAGAAGTTCTGCAGAGCAGGGATGTTGGAGTTGAAGTTCGTTGATCCGATTTCCTTCTCTCCCCTCACGGAATTCGAGAGATAGGCGTTGAAATAGGTGTAGAAGCCGTTTCCGAGCTTCGTTTCCCAGTCGACAGTGAAGAACGGATTATTCTTCGTGAGGTCCTTTCCGTACCAGTTCGATCTTCCGGCGAAGGCGGTTTCCTTTATCCCGTTGCTGTCCGTCCGCGAAATGTCGCCCGAATACGTATGAGCATAGATGTCGAGGTTCAGCGCCCCGGAGACGTTCATCTCACCGCCCTTGAAGGTGATTTCACCCTCCTCTTCCAGTTCAGATACCACCTCGTCGTATGTCTCCTGGAGGTACTGCGGGAGTGCATCTCTGTCGAGTGTATCCATCATGGCCTTCAGTTCGGCCCCGCTCCAGGGACCCGTCGTCGAGGGCAGAGCCCTTCCGGAAGCAAGATAGAGCTTTGTTATCGAGCGGTAGACTTCACTGTCCACCGGGTAGATCTTCTGGTCATTGACAGTGGCGGCAGAGGTCAGAGCCAGGACAAGGCACAAGAGAACAGCAAACGCTGTGAGTTTCTTCATTATTTCAATCTCCATTTCCTGCGGGAGTACCCGCAGAGTGGAGTATAACACGGTTGAGGGGGTCTGGGGATGGAAAAAGGAAAAATCAGAGGGTAAGAATTATGAGAGGAAGCGTCAGGACGGAAAGGACGATGCTGAGCATCATCGTCTCGTTGACGTAGTCTGTATCATGTCCGTACTTACCCGCAAGAATCACATTGAGGGCCCCGACGGGTACAGCAGATATGAGTACAACAGTTCCCGTCATGGTGCTGTCGAGGGAAAACGGCAGAAGAGAGAGGCGTACGAGAAGCGGCAGGACGACGAGTCTGAGGAGGCACACGACATATGACGACGGCCTCTTCACAATCTTTCCGAAGTCGATTCCGACAAGCCATGCGCCGACGAGCATCATGCTCAGCGGAACCGAAATATCCCCCACGACTGCAAGAAAGCCCTGAATGAATCCGGGGAGTTTCCACGGAGAGAAGAAGAGCAGAACGGAGACAATGGAGGAAACAGTAAGGGGATCGAGGAGCATCCCTCTGAGCCTTTCTGAGGCACTTTTTCTTCCGCTGAAGAGGCTCACCCCGGAAGTGAACATGAAGACATTGTAGAGAAGGTTGTACACCACGGCATAAATCATTCCCTCCGCGCCGAAGAGAATTTCCGTAAGAGGAAGCCCGATGAAGCTCGTGTTGGCAAAGACCGCCATGTTGACAGATGAAGATACGTATTTCTTCTTCACGGTTCCTCTGCAGACCACCCATGAGATAATCAGTGCCAGAATGTAGTAGAGGGAGACGATGAGAAAGCACATAAGCGTGCTGGAGAGCATTCCATCCCGGCATTTCTCATTACCGGAAGCAAGCACGGAGAAAGGAAGAATCACCGAAAGGAGAATGTTCCCGAGTTCCTTCACGGTGGAATCAGTTACGAGGTTCCTCCTTCTGATGAAGAAACCGAGAGCCATGAGAAGAAACATTTCGCCGATTGATGAAGCAAGCGCCTCCATATATGTCCGTCCTTTTTGCTAAAGAATCCTATTCCCCGGCTTCTTTGTCAAACCCGGTCTCTTCGAGAAGCCTTACATTTCGAATCCGGCCTTGAACACAGAGGAATCGAACGCCTCTCTGAACTCCCGGAGCGGATGCTTCTCAAGTGGAGGAAGAACAACCTTTCCCGAAGAGAGAGCATCGAGGGCGGGCTCGAACGGACCGCAGCGGCTTCCGATGACGGTCAGTTCGTTCACGGGAATGAGGCTCAGATCCAGCGTTACCTTCCCCGCATAGGTGCTCTTGAGTACTACCGTCCCCTTCTTTCTCACCGCAGTCATTGCACTTCCGAATCCCGAGGGATTTCCGGATGCCTCCACAACTATTTCGAAGGCTTCTGACGGAACGGACGACGTAACCCTCCCGAGAGAACGGAAGAGGGAGAGTTTGTCTTCGTGCTTTCCGACAACGGTGAGGTCGGCCCCGATGAGGTGCATGACATTTGCAATACAGAGAGCAAGCCTTCCGTCCCCGATGATTCCCACTTCCGTTCCCTTCTCTATCCTTATCTGGGTGGTTATCTCACAGGCTGCGGCAAGAGGCTCGGTGAAGACCGCCCTCTCGGAAGGAAGAGAATCCGGAACTATGTGTAGGAGATCCGTTCTCAGAACCATGTACTCGGCAAAGCACCCGTCCCTGCTGAGTCCCGGAGTACGGCGGAATGAGCAGTGATGCGGCCGACCCGTCCTGCAGTAGATGCACTCCCCGCAGTTCTCGTTGATTTCCCCGACGACACGCTTTCCTATGAGAGAGAGGTCGTCACTCTCCTCGACGACGGCCACGAACTCGTGTCCCATGATGCCTCTGAACGACGGTCTGTAGCCCCTGAGAATCTCCCTGTCGGTCGAACAGACGGCAGCAAATAGAATTCTGAGGAGACTCTCTCCCCTTCCCCTCACGGGAATGGGAAGATCCGTTCTGTAGACTGCCTCTGTTCCGTTGTAGTATATGCCCTTCACCGGACACCTCCTTTCTCATTATACCCCGGAAACCGGAAGCAGGAAGAAGAATCGAAAACTGCAGCACAGAACACCCTGCCGACTTCAGGCGTTCTGTCAATTCCGTGCAGATATTGACAGAGCGCTGTGTTATTCGAAAGCAGAAGAAACCCCTCTCTTCATGTAAGAAGAAAGGGGACAATTTGATGCGCCTGTTCCCTCAAAGACTGATTGAAGCCGCTCTCTCAGTTACAGAGACAAAAGATGATGAGTCGACATCAACCCGGACGTTTCCGAGAGAAAGAGAGGAAGCGAATGTGTACTCGCTCTCAACGACAGAGGAAGAAGTCGAGAGTGTCCATGTTCCTTCGCCGAGGGCGTCGGATGCTATGAGAACGGAGGAAGCAGAACATCCTTCGGGAACCGTGAAGGCAAGAACAACAGTACCGTCACCAGAGAGGAGCGTGAGTGTATCTCCCGTAGAGAGAGAACCCATACCTCCGAAACCGCCCTGTGGCATATCTGGCGCTGCGCCGTCGGGAAGTGACGGAACTTCTTCCATGTTACGGAAATCGAAGTTCATTCCGCCCCTGCCGCCGAAGCCGTTCTGAGGCATCCCGGGCGCATTTGCGTCATCTGAAGGCTTTCCGGGAATAGAAGATGCGGATGTGTCACCCTCCGGCTTTTCGGGAGGAGTCATCGTCTCACCTTCGGGAAGAGACAATATGTCATCGGGTCTGGTGAAGGAAGAAGCATCGAAGCCTTCGGGAGGAGTCATGTCCGGGCCGCCGAAGCCGCCGCCCATGTTCAAGCTCATACCGCTCGAGAGATAATACCCCGTCGAGGATGAGGACTGAGGAAGCTGGTTCGTGCCGCCGAGAGCGATAATCGTTCCGCCGGTGTATGTGAATCTCGAATCGCTGTCACAGTCGATTCCGCCTTCGGGCACATCACTGCCGAGAGCGATGAGAATACCGCCGCTGACTGTAATCGTACCGTTGCTGTCTACTGCGTCGTTCATGCTTGAATGAGCATAGACGAGGCCGCCGTTTACTGTGACACTGGCCTTACCGTCCTCGGAGGCGTTGATACAGTCATCGGTTGTGTTGATGATGATCTTTCCGCCGTTGATTGTAACGCTCCTCTTGCCCTCGATTCCCTCCGGAGATACTCCGTCATCGGCTTCGACGGATGTGTCTTCACGCGGGGTGGCATATGTCGTGACTGTGATGAGACCGTTGTTGATGAAGACATCTGCGGACGGGTCGTTTTCGGAAGAGGAGGTGTCACCGTCCTCTGTCGAGTCGAAACCTGCAGTGATTCCCTTTCCGGAAGTGTTTATCGTGATCTCGCCTCCGTTGATGAGGATGTAGCCCTTGCCCTTTCCGTACTCCGTCTCCTCCTCGTCTCCGTCGACCTTTATTCCCTTGTTCTCCATGCCCTCGGTCATGTTGAGACCCGTTATGCTGACGACTCCGGCATTCTGCACATAACCGTTCACACTTTTGATTCCCGTGCCGCCGCTTGTGGTGCTGTCGAGAGTTACGTTTACCGTGCCGCCGTTGATGACGATGACGTCATCGCTGACGATGCCGTTCTTCGTAACGGCACAGACGCTGAGACTACCCTCGCCCGTGATGACAAGCGAGCCCGATGCCTTGACTGCGTTGGTCTCCGTTCCGCTGCAGCCCGTGAGAGTGTTTTCGCCTTCGAGAACGAGGAAGCACGTTGTGCTGCTCTTCATCTTCAGAGCCTGCTCGTCGCTGTCGGCGGCGGATACGATATTCACATCCCTGAGGGTGAGAACAAAATCATTCCCGTCAGAGACAACGGTGACACCTTTCTCACTCTCACCGGTGAGAACAATGTTGTAGAGTCCGCCGTCATTTACGGTAATCGTAGTCTTCTTTTTCTTCTCCTCGACTGTGACACTGCCGCCGTTGTAGCTCTCCCCGGGTGACGAGAGGTCGATCAGGACTTCCGTATAGCCGCTTATGTCGAATGCATAATCTTCTGCATTATAGGTGGAAGGCATCTGGTCTTCAGCCGGGATGACAGTGGCTCTCGCCTCGTCATCCGTAATCCAGCCGGAAATCACCGACGAGTATTCTCCCGTCAGTCCGGACTCAGCCGCTCTCCCCGTCTCCTCTCCGACGGAAACCTCCGTCTTTGCCGTAGCGCAGGAAGCAGAGATGAGACACAGTATTAAAAGAGATGTGATGATAAGATTCTTCATTGTTAAATCTCCTGTACAGGGGAAGAATAGAACACGAAGCTTAAAGAAACCTTAAAGATAGAAAAACTTTTTCTCCTCTCGATTGATATTCCCCCCGTCAGGCAATAGACTGACCTGAGGGAGACAGTATGCAGATTTCGTCCAGATTCACACTTGCAGTGCATATACTTGCAGTCATCACCACATTCGAGAATTCGATGAAGGTTACAAGCGAATTTCTCGCTTCCAGCACTAATGTGAATCCCGTAATCGTCAGAAACATACTCGGACAGCTCAAGAGCGCATCGCTTGTCTCTGTGCAGAGAGGAAGCGGAGGAGCCGCCCTCATGAAGGATCCTGCAGAAATCACCTTTCTCGATATCTACAGAGCCGTCGAATGCATCGACAACGGACATCTTTTCCACTTCCACGAAAACCCCAGCTCCCTCTGCCCCGTCGGCCGTAACATCCACGCCGTCCTTGACGGAAGACTTGACTCAATCCAGAGAGCACTGGAAGACAGGCTTGCGTCAATCACGCTCGGCTCTGTCACAGATGAAATAAGCGGCATGATTGAAAAAGAGAACTGATTCTCCTGTTGTAACTATTGACATTACAAAAGAAGTATGCAGAATATGTGTTGTAATCATCATTATTACAACAAGGAGCACAAAACATGTCCAACTACACTAAGACAAAAGTCACAGACGCCCCCAGAACGGAACTTCATGACACACTCTCCCTCACCGGAGCGGAGATCAGCGTCAACCATCTCCCTCAGGGGACCGGAGTCCCCTTCGTTCACAGCCACAGGGAAAACGAGGAAATCTACTTCGTACTTGACGGAAGAGGAAAGGCCGTAATCGACGGCGAGGAAGTGACCCTCGAAAAGGGAGACGCGGTACGCATAGCTCCCGAGGCGAAGAGACAGTTCTCGGCTGAAGCAGATTCACCTCTCTCGTATCTCTGCATCCAGGTGAAGAAGAATTCCCTCACCTCCTACACCGCATCCGACGCAGTCATCGCCTGATCTCAATCTGTTCTGATTTCGAACACGAACTCGGCCCACGAACCGTATTCGCTGTCACAGTACAGCCTTGCGTGGTGGGCCTGAGCTATGGAGGAAGCCATCGCAAGGCCGAGGCCGTAGCTTCCGTCCTCTCTCGAACGGGCCCTGTCCGCCCGGTAGAAGCGCTCGAAGATCCTCGTTCTTTCCTCTTCTCTTATCCCCTCGCCTTCATTGCGGACGGAAAGCACTGCGGTGCGGTACTTCTGAATAAGCTTCACTGTCATATGCGTATTGTCATACGAATACTTAAGAGCATTGGAGAGAAGAATCGAGAGAAGCTTCTCAAGTTCATTCTCATTCCCTCTTACATACACATCCGGACCTATGTCGCTGTCGATGACTATCCCCTTCTCGTAGGCCAGGGCCTCGAAGGGAAGCACGGCGCCCTCCGTAAGGTGGGAGAAATCGAGTTTTTCAAACTGCGGTTTCTCATCCTCGAGATGTGTAAGGTACAGCAGGGCCTTTACAAGTCTGTCCATGCGCTTCGTTTCCGTGACTATGTATTCAAGCCACTTCGAATCGCCCCTCTCGCTTTTCAGGACATCGGCATTGGCCTCTATGACGGCTAAAGGAGTCTTGAGTTCATGACTTGCGTCGGAGATGAACCTTGTCTGCTTCTCGAAGGCATCCTGAACCGGCTTCACCATCATCTCTGTCAGCTTCAGGGAGAGAAGAAACAGAAGAATCCAGGCCGCAGCGCCTCCGATTATCCCCCACATGAGAGAACGCCGGAAATCGTTGACGGAAGACGAGGAATCGAGAACGGCGTACGAGAAGCCGTCTGGAGTGGTATGCCTCAGGAAGTAATATCCTCCAGTGTAGTCGAACTCCCTGCCGTTCTTCAGAATGAGGGAGAGTATATCTGAAACAGCCTCGTCGCTGTAGTAACCGTTTCTGTCGGAAGACCACGATATGATATTCCCCTCCGTGTCTGTTTCGAGCGTGAGCATGCTGCCGCCGAACTCTCGCGAGAGCATGTCTCCACCGCCCATTGCGGAAGGAGGATTCGAGGGTACCTCATCGGGCGGTATGTAGGAGAAGCTTTCGAGGCTCCGTCTTATCTCGTTCTTCTTCTGCGTTCCGGGAACGATGACAGTGAAGGCTGTGAGTGAGAGAATCACAAGAGTGAAGAAGAGCATCATCAGAAATATCAGCTTACGTCTCAGGGCCTTGATCATTCTTCGCCTCCAGCATGTATCCGATTCCCCTGAGCGCCCTGATTTCAACCCTTGATCCGATGTATCTGAGTTTCTTCCTCAGAAACGATATGTACACCTCCGTCGCATTCGTATCCGCAGAGCCGTCGTAGCCCCAGAGCTTTTCATATATCTGATCCTTCGATACGGCCCTGCCGGATGAAAGAAGAAGCATCTCGAGGAGGTTTATCTCCCTCGCGCTGAGCTTTATGCCTTCTCCTCCCTTCTTTTCAAGGAGTCCTTCATCCTTCTTCAGGATTATATCCTCATAGCTGAGTTCCTCGCGTATATGGGTATCCTTACGGCGCGTAATGGCATTGATGCATGCGATGAGTTCATTCATATCGAATGGCTTGGGAAGATAGTAGTCAGCCCCGAGATTGAGGCCGCGGATTCTGCTCTCGAGGTCGCCCTTCGCCGTCAGCATCAGTACCGGTGTCGATATTCCCTCCTCTCTCAGCGCCTTCAGCACCGAGAAGCCGTCGAGGGATGGAAGCATCACATCCAGGACAACAAGGTCGTAGATTCCACTCTCCGCATTTTCTCTTCCGTCTCTTCCGTCATAGCTCTGGTCGACGAGCCATCCCCTTGTCCTGAGGGTGTGCGCCACGGCATCGCTGAGACCCTTCTCGTCCTCGATTATCAACAGCTTCATACGCCGATTATATGAAAAAGGAAAAAGGGTTGTCATTATCTTTTTCTTCGGCTAGACTCCCATTGACTCGTCAGAGGGCAGGTCGTTCGGAGAAACGACAGCCGGATAAGACGCAGGTTGAGATACCTGTTTCTTATCCGGTTTTTTTGTTTTCAGGGAGTAAAGTATGGAAAATCTACTGACAGGAAAGATAAAGCCTCTCTATCTCAGGTACCTTTCGGCAGCATTCGGAAGTGCACTCATCTCCTCCATCTACGGTCTTGTCGACATGGCAATGGTCGGACAGTACCAGGGCCCGGACGGCACTGCGGCCCTTGCCGTCGTGGCACCGGTATGGAACGTCATCTACTCTCTCGGGCTTCTCACGGGAATCGGGGGAAGCGTCATCTTCTCCCTCAAGAGGGGAAGCGGAGAAAAGAGCAATGAGAACGAGTACTTCACCTCCTCGGTGATTCTCTCCGTCATCCTCGCCCTGCTTTCGACGGCAGCCTTATTCCTCTTCGAGGACCGCATCCTCACATTCTTCGGAGCCGACGAAGTTCTGCTTCCACTTGCAGAGGATTATCTCAGACCGATCAGATACGTATTCCCCGTCTTCCTCTTCAACCAGGCTCTTGCTGCATTCTTACGTAACGACTCCTCCCCGTCGCTCGCGACTGTCTCCGTTCTCGCGGGAGGCATCTTCAACGTCTTCGGAGACTGGTTCTTCGTATTCCCCTGCGACATGGGGCTCTACGGCGCGGGACTCGCAACGGCAGCGGGATCCGTCATCTCCTTCGTGATAATGCTCACCCACTTCTTCTCGAAGAGATGCACGCTGCACCTCGAGAAGCCGGAGAGATTACTGCACCAGAGTGCAAGGATTGCCGTAACGGGCTTCTCCACCTTCTTCATAGATGTCGCAATGGGAATCCTCACGATTCTCTTCAACCGCCGGATAATGCGCTTTCTCGGCTCTTCCGCACTCTCCGTGTACGGCCCGATAATCAACGTAAGCACCTTCGTCCAGTGCTGTGCCTACTCCGTGGGCCAGGCATCGCAGCCCATCATCAGCACGAACTACGGTGCGGGAAACGGTGACAGGATAAGGGAGACCCTGACGTACAGCATCATCACATCCTTTGTCTTTTCCCTCTTCTGGACTTCTCTCAGCGAGGCCGTTCCGAATCTCTACATCCGCATATTCATGAATCCGACACAGGAAATCCTCTCCATTGCCCCCGCGATAATCCGCACCTACTCACTCTCGTTCCTTCTTCTTCCGTACAACATCTACTCGACCTACTACTTCCAGGCGATAATGAAGAGCGGAACCTCAATGACGGTGTCAGTCATGAGGGGACTCGTAATAAGCGGTACCCTCATCATGCTGCTTCCCATCCTCTTTCCGCCTTCATCCATCTGGCTGAGCATGCCGGTGACGGAACTCGTGACCTCGGTCTATGTCACGGTGAAGATGAGGAAGTATACTTCCCGTCTCCCGAGGTAATCCTCAGCCGGCAGGATGAACAGCTCAATTCAATTGAGCGTACTATGCCGTATTTCAATTGTGTAATCGGACAATCTGAGTGATAATCGAACTCATGGACAACAAGGTAAGGGTGCTCCTCGTCAAGGAAAGCGTATTCGCGGACAACGACAGAGAAGCAGGCATTCTCAGAAGCGAACTCAAGAAGAAAGGCGTATTCCTCATGAATCTGATGTCGTCACCCGGAAGCGGGAAGACGACGTTGCTGAAGGGGATAATAAAAAGGCTCGGCGGAAAATACCGCATCGGAATCATGGAAGCTGACATCGACAGCGATGTCGATGCCGTGGCGATGAAAGAGGCCGGAGTGAAGTCGATTCAGCTCCACACCGGCGGCATGTGCCACCTTGACAGTGCGATGACGCGTCAGGGCCTCGAGGCACTCGGAACCGACGACCTCGACTTCGTAACGCTCGAGAATGTCGGCAACCTCATCTGCCCCGCGGAATTCGACACCGGGGCCGTCAGGAACGTGATGATTCTCTCCGTCCCCGAAGGCGACGACAAGCCTCTGAAGTACCCCCTGATGTTCAGCACTGTCGACTGCGTCATCATAAACAAGATAGACGCTTCCTCGTTCTTCGACTTCGACATTGAGAGGTGCCGGGGATACATAAGGGAGCGCAATCCGAAGAATCCTCCCGTATTCCCCGTCTCCGCGAAGACAGGAGAGGGAATGGACACCCTCGCAGAGTGGTTGGAGAATGAGATAAAGGTCTGGAAGAACAGTTAAGGAGAGGGAAAGATGGCTAGAGAAAACATAATCAAGCTCGGACAGAAGATAACCGACAGAATCGGCGTCAAGGTCACGGAAAACGAACCCGAATACCGGGGACTCGACAGCATTCTCACGGACGAGATGGCCGACATCGCACTCAAGATGGATGTACGGAAGCCCGTCACGCTCGACGAACTCGTGAAGAAGACGGGAATCGGGAAGGACCACCTGGAAAAGGTTCTCCAGGAAATGGCATGTGTCGGAATCATCGAGTACAACCGGGAGAACGAAAGAAGGGAGAAGCAGTACGTACTTCCGATGTTCGTTCCCGGAAGCGCCGAATTCACGAACATGAGTCAGAAGCAGCTCGAGGAACACCCCGAGCTCGGAAAGTTCTTCGAGAACATGTCACGCCTCCCCCTGGAGAAGGTAACCCCCTTCGTTCCGATGGGTGGTGCGGGAATCGGAATGCACGTAATCCCCGTCGAGAAGGCGATAAAGGCCGAGAACGAGGCCGTGAGCATCGAGAAGATCTCCTACTGGCTCGACAAATACGAAGGAAAGTATGCAGCATCCCCCTGCTCCTGCCGTCTCTCCAGGCGCACATTCGACGAAGGCTGTGCCGACAACCCAGAGGACTGGTGCATAGGAGTGGGCGACATGGCCGACTACCTCGTCGAAACAAACAGGGGTCACTACATAACGAAAGATGAAGTATACGGAATCCTGAAGCATGCGGAGGACCTGGGCTTCGTCCACCAGATTACGAACATCGACGGTGAGAACAAGATCTTCGCCATCTGCAACTGTAACGTCAACGTCTGCTACGCTCTCCGCACGAGCCAGCTCTTCAATACACCCAACATGTCCCGCAGCGCCTATGTCGCAAAGGTGAACAAGGAGGACTGCGTTGCCTGCGGAAAGTGTGTCGAATCCTGCCCCGCGGGTGCGGTGAAGCTCGGTCAGAAGCTCTGCCGCAGGGACGGAAGCGAAGTCGAATACCCCAGACAGGTACTCCCCGACGACGTGAGATGGGGTCGCCACATGTGGTCCCCCGACTACAGAGACGACAACAGAAGAAACAGTTACGACAGCGGAACCTCCCCCTGCAAGAGCTCGTGTCCCGCACACATTGCGGTCCAGGGCTACTTAAAGCTTGCGTCAATGGGAAAGTACGATGAGGCTCTTGCACTCATCAAGAAGGACAATCCCCTTCCCGCAGTCTGCGGCAGAATATGCAACCGCCGCTGCGAGGAGGCATGCACACGCGGAACAATCGACAAGGCAGTAGCGATCGACGCTGTCAAGGATTTCCTCGCATCGCGGGACCTCAGGGCCGAGACAAGATACGTTCCCGAAAAGTTCATACCCTCAAACAGAGGCCCGTTTACAGAGAAGATTGCCATAATCGGAGCAGGCCCCGCCGGACTCAGCGCAGCGTATTTCCTCTCTCTCATGGGCTATACCCCGACAGTCTTCGACCGCCATGAAAAGGCGGGAGGAATGCTGAGGTACGGCATTCCCTCCTTCAAGCTCGAGAAGGATGTCATTGAGGCAGAAGTCGACGTCATCAGGGAACTCGGAGTCGAATTCAGATTCAACACTGAAGTGGGAAAGGATGTCACCATCGCCTCTCTCAGAGAGGAAGACTACAAGGCATTCTATCTTGCTGTCGGCTGCAGTGAAGGCAGGAAGCCCGGAGTTCCCGGAGAGGAAGGAGAAGGAGCATACACAGCACTCGAACTTCTGGAAAATCCGGAAGGGACGGTACTCGGAAAGCGCACAGTCGTAGTCGGAGGCGGCAATGTCGCCATAGACGCGGCAAGGACGGCAGCAAGGAAATCTGATGAAGTGAAGCTCTTCTCGCTCGAGAAGAGGGACGAGATGCCTGCATCCGACGAGGAGATAGAGGAAGCGGAAAACGAGGGAATCATCGTCAACCCGGGATGGGGGCCGAAGGAAGTAACAAGAGACGAAAGCGGAAAGATCACGGCCATGGTCTTCAAGAGGTGTACGTCTGTCTATGACGGCGAAAAGCGCTTCTCTCCTGTCTATGACGAGAACGACACCCTTTCAGTCGAATGCGACAGCGTCGTATTCGCAATCGGTCAGAAGGCACAGTGGGAGAGTCTTCTCGAAGGAGAGAACGTCACACTGAGGAGAAACGGACTCGTGGAGGCTGACGCCCTCACATACCAGACTTCCGTCTCCGACATCTTTGCCGGCGGAGACATCTGCACGGGCCCGAAATTCGCCATCGATGCAATCGCTGCGGGACGCGAGGCTGCAATCTCGATGCACCGCTTCGTACAGCCCCACTCCTCCCTCACAATCGGCCGAAACCGCCGGGACTTCAACATTCTCGACAAGGACGACATCCTTATAAAGGAATATGACAGAACGGAGAGGCAGAGTGCGGGAAAGAAGGAAGACGGAGACAGAAAATCCTTCAGGGACACACGTCTCACGCTCACACAGGAGCAGGTTAAGAAGGAAACGGCACGCTGTCTCTCGTGCGGTGCATCAGTCGTAGACCCAAACAGATGTCTTGGGTGCGGAGTCTGCACCACGAAGTGCGCATTCGACGCGATAAAGCTCTACAGGGTACATCCCGAAGCCTCGACGATGATCAGAAGCGAGGACAAGCTGAAAGCCGTTGCGAAGTATGCAATAAAGAGAGGTATAAGAATCCTGAGGAATCCGGACAGCACCTCGGACCCCGGGAAACTGAAACCGGGACAGAAGCCGAAAAACAGAAATGCATGAGCTCGGAATCGTCTTCTCCATCCTCGACAGGCTTGAGGAGCTTGCCGGGGAGGAGAATCTCAGCCACATCAGGAAGGTGACACTTGAAATCGGGGAGGTATCATCGGTACTCCCCGACTACCTCACGCCCTGCTTCAACTGGGCGGTGTCTAAACGCCCCCTTTTCACAGATGCCGAACTCGTCATCGAGCCCATTCATGCCGTCACCTACTGCAGAAACTGCGGCAGAGAATACGATACCGTTCCCGCGGGAATCACGTGCCCCTGCTGCGGCTCGAGAGAAACCGAGCTCGTCACGGGAAACGAAATAAACATCAGGGAAATCGAGGCGGAATAGCCTGACACGGGGTGACTAGAGAACCCGGATGATGTTAAATAGCATGATTCGAAGATTGAAAGGGAGATTCCGGAAATGAAGAAGATATCGGCAATACTGACGGCCGTCCTGGCAGTACTCTGCATTTTCACATCGTGTGAGAACCAGACAGGCACCCCGGCCGCTGCGGCTGCAGGGAAAGGCTACCTCAGTGTGACTTTCAGAACGGGAACAGGCGATAGTATTCCGGCTCAGCTTGTAACATACGGTTCAAAGGCAAAGAGCCCGGATGTGACGGAACTGCAGAAGGAGGGATTCGGCTTCAGAGGCTGGCTCCTTGACGGAGACAGATATGATTTCGATACGCCGGTCATCAAAGACATCGTCCTCGTGGCAGAGTGGGATGTGATGTGTACTGTCGTGTTCCTCGACAGCAATGGAGAAACCTCCCTTGACATACCTCCCGAGGAAATCACGTATTATTCGAAGGCAGCGAAACCCGCAGATCCGGAGAAGGACGGTTACACCTTCGTTCGCTGGGTTGACCCGACGGGGGCTCCCTACAATTTCGAGAGGCCTGTATCTGACACATACCTCCAGCTGACAGCCGTATGGGAACCCAGAAAGTGCACAGTGACATACAACGCAAACGGAGCGACAGAATACAGCGCCCTCCCCGGGCCTACGACCTACACCTACGGTGACAGGGAGGTGGTGGCTGCAAGAATAGACTCGACAACCGGATTTTCGCGCACGGGTTATGTCTTCGAATGCTGGAACACATCTCCCGACGGAACGGGAACAGACTACAGACCGGGTTACTTCTTCGAAGGGGCACCGGACGACATGACACTCTATGCAAAGTGGAAGAAGCCTGAATACGAGCTCGGTGACACAGGACCGACCGGAGGCATGATCATTGCAGTCAACGAAGACACATCAAGCGCAGAATGGAAGTATATTGAAGCCGCTCCGCTCCGTCTCCCCGGCACATACTGCTTCGGCTATTACCGTCAGGACGGAGGCTCCAATACCGCCGTCGGCGCCTCTGGAACAGGTTCCGGTTCGGGAAAGTCAAATACGGAAAAGCTCTTTGAAGCAATGCAGGAGGAGGCCCCGGTCGAGAAGGAACCGAGAACGGTAGTCAATGAAGGACATACAGGCACAATGAACATAAGAGGAAGCTACGGCGGCGTGGAATGTCTTGACTACGTCTACGATGACAACGGAATCAGGTATGACGACTGGTACCTTCCGGCAGAAGAAGAGATGAAGGAAATCTTCCAGGCTTACGGTAAGAAAAGAAGAATCGCCGAATCCGGAACATACATGACAAGTACGGAAACGGACGCAGAGAAGTTCACATATGTTGTCTACTGCTCGGACAGCGACACTGCCGGAAGCGGAACGGTAGTCACATGGTATAAATCCTTCCCCGATGCCGAAAAGTCGAGTCAGATGCTGGTCTGGCCCGTCAGATACATCTGAGAAGGCGGAAGAGTGTCCTCTTTTATGCTGTATCCGACTTCAAAATGTGTTATTCTCTCAACAAGGAGTTACATATGAGTCTTACAGTTCTTTCGGTCGGCGGCTCGATCATCGCCCCCGATAAAGTCAATACGGAGTTTCTGAAGGAATTCAGAAAGGCAATAGTGAATTACCTCGAAGAGGACAGAAAGGCAGAGCTCATCTTCGTCTGCGGCGGCGGTGCACCGGCAAGAGTCTACCAGAGTGCCTACAGGGAAATCACGGGAGAGACAAGCGGAGAGAGGGAGGACTGGCTCGGAATCAAGGCCACATACCTCAACGCAGAGCTCATGAGGGCAGTCTTCTCGGACTACGTGACATGCCCCGTGGTGACGAACCCCACGGGAGAAATCGAGAACCGCGGCCGTATTCTCGTAGCATCGGGCTGGAAGCCGGGCTTCAGCACGGACACCGATGCAGTGTATCTTGCAAAGCGCTTCGGAGGAAGAAAGATCGTCAACCTTTCCAACATAAAGAAGGTCTACACGGACGATCCGAGGAAGAACCCCAACGCAGTTCCAATCGATACTATTTCCTGGAAGCACTTCAGACAGATGGTAGGCTACGAATGGAAACCGGGTCTCAACGCCCCCTTCGATCCCATTGCCTCGGGACTTGCGGAGGAAGCGGGACTCTCGGTTATCTGCGCTGACGGCAGAAACATAGCAAATACGATTGCAATCCTCAGAGACGGAGAATTCGAGGGAACGGTAATCAGACCGTAGCTCTCTCCCTCTTCATCTTCAGAAACATTTCGCTCGCGTCTGCAAACGACGCGGGGAACGGTACATCCTCACGGAAATCGGGAATCCAGAGGATGTCGTCGTCGCTCTTCTCCTGTATGAACCCGTTCTCTATTCCGAGGTCCTCCACGAGTGCGACAAGCTCCTCGTACTCCTCATCGCTTATTGCAGTAAGGGTCGGGTCCTCCTTCGGCGGGACGAACTGACTCATGAGGGAGAGGTAGAAATCATCCTTATAATGTGCGGCGAAGTACTCGAGGAACCTCTTCGACTGACTGACGGTTCCCGGAAATACCAGGTGTCTCAGGATAGTTCCCCTTATGCTTTCGAGATCCGTTCCCGGATGCCTTTGTTTTATCCAGTCCATGACGGGAACGATGACATCCGCGTAGTGAGCAAGGCCGCAGAAGACTCTGCATACATTACGACTCAGGCTCTTGCAGTCGAGAAGATAGACGGCGATATATTCATCAATCAGACTGAGTGCTTCCGGCGTTTCATAGCCGGAACTGTTCCAGACGACGGGAAGACGGAAGCCCTTTCCCTTCGCAGAATCAAGAGCGTTGACGATAGACGGAATGAAGTGCGTGCCGGTAACGAGATTAAGTGTCTCCGCCCCCATCTTCTGCAGGTCCATGAACAGCGCGGCCAGCTCATCCACGGAGACTTCTATTCCCCAGTTCTCACCGTCGGAGCCGGAAATCTGGCGGTTCTGACAGTAGGCGCAGTGGAGCGGGCATCCCGTGAAGAACACCATCCCCGAGCCATTCCTTCCAACAAGCGGCGGCTCTTCGCCCCGGTGGAGTCCCACCCAGGCAATCCTGATTCTGTCACTCTGGCGGCAGCGTCCGAGTTCCCCGGAGGTGCGGTCAACACGGCAGAGATTGGGGCAGAGAGTACATGAAGAATAGTAATCGCTTTCAGTCATGCCCCGATTATAATCCTAATCCTCTTCTTGACAAACCGGATTGAATGCTTATCTTTTAATCCATGTTGTTTAATTTCCCGGGAAAGAAGAAAACTGAAGAAAGGAAGATAAGATACATCCTCACCATCGACGGCGGCGGCATGAGGGGAATCGTTCCCGCCTTCATTCTGGAAAAGATGAACGACTTTCTGAAGGAGAAGACGGAGCGTCCCCTCTATTCCTACTTCGATCTCGTTGCGGGAACGAGCACCGGAGCCCTGATCGCACTGGGCCTCACGAGTCCGACGGAAGAGACTCACTTCACACGGGAAGAGGGTGAGGAATACAGAGTCGAGAAGACAGTCACCACCGGAAGAATCTTCAGAAAACAGCATACCGAATCTCTGGGGCAGATTGAAAGAAGTGCCGATCCCGACAACTTCGTCGCACTCTACAGGGAGAACGGAAAGAGCATCTTTCTGAAGAAGGAGATGAAGGGACTGAGAAAGCTTGTCGACAAGGTCAACAAATTCTTCAGTGACAAATACGAGATAGAACCCTACGAGGAGTTCCTCTCCTCCATGTACGGAGATACCGAACTTTCAGCAGCACTTGTTCCGACAATGGCGGTTGCCTTCAACGCCGAAGGCGGACACGAGTACGTATTCCGCAGCTGGGACAGCCACGGCTACCTGGTGAGGGAAGCTGCACGTGCCTCCTCCGCTGCCCCGACCTACTTCGCTCCCGCTAAGTTCATAGACCGTGAAACAGACGAGGAGCTGACACTGCTGGATGGCGGAATCATAGCGAACAATCCGATTCTGACGGCATACATAGAGGCAAGAAAACTCTACCCCGATGCCGACGAGTACCGCATCCTCTCACTCTCTACCGCATCTTCGGTTCTGAGAATGGACATCGACGACTTCTCCTCCAACCTCGACTGGATGGGACCGCTTCTCTCCGCATACGGAGCAGCTAACATGAACATATCTCTCGAAACGGCGGAGAATATAAAGGGAGTGAAGGTTCTCAGGGTATGGAAGGATGTTCTCAGGACCCACATCCCGCTTGATGACACCTCCGAGGAAGCTGTAAACACGCTCCTCGAGGCAGCGGGAGAAATCTGGGAGGACCGGAAGGACGAAATCAGGGCATTTCTCACAACTATGGTCGACAACGACGGCCTCCCGGAGAAGCTGAAGCTGAGAAGAGAAAACGATGCTCAGCCGAGCATGGAGGAAAGGAAGGAGGAGAGCCTCGCCCTTCCCTCCCTGTAGGAGAATGATATGTCTCCGACTGTGGCCTTCACACCGACAATATCTGTAATGAGCTTCACCGCGTAGAATCCGATTCCGAGCACTCTTGCCGCAATTCCCACCCCGTATGCCTCCATGTCGGCGGCATCGGCCCTGAAGAGACGGTGTGTATCCGTTACGGATGTATTGAATCTTCCCGATGTATAGAGAATGTACGGACTCTCCCTGTCGAGAGTCCTCAGCTCCCTGAAGGTAGCCCTGTTCTCCCCGATTGTGGAGCCGGGGGCTATGTGCATTGCACTTAGGTCCTGGTCGGGTGTGACAACTTCCCCGAAGGAGACAACCTCTCCCCTTTCAAAGCGCCCCAGAGACCCCGCAGAGCCGACGGAGACGACAATCTCCGCCTTTGTCTCCAGAGCATACTTAACGGTATTCGCGGCGCTGAGAAGAGGCCCCACGCCGCATACGCATTTACTCCAGTCCCCGTCGAGCCCCCTCAGTTCATTCGGGTCCGATGCTACAAGAAGGACACGGCTCATAATGCAAGAGCCGAGATTGCCGCGCCGATGATCGGGGACGAGTCGATGTTGACCATCCTGTACCAGCAGCCGTTCTCCTCCTCGAGAATCTTATCGAGATAATATCTTGTGTATCTTTCGAGGAACGGAAGCTTGTAGAAGGTGGTTCCGTCCGCGTTGATGATGACTGGGTGTGCGGGAGACGATCCGGCTCCGCCCTTGAGGGCAGCCGCAGTGAGGTTGACAGCCGTAAGCTTTGCAGCTCTCACGACGATCTTCTTGAGTATCGTATAGAGGCTTGTGACATCCCTGTCGCCCGCAGCAGCCTTTCCGAGTACGTTCTCCTTACTGTACGGAGCACCGAGGAAGGCACCGACATCGGTTGTGGAAAGGGAGTCGAGCTTCGAGAAGCTCTCTGCAAAACCGAGGGAGAATACACTCTCCTTCACGGCCGCGGAGAGGACGTAGTGGCAGAAGGGACCGATGTAGGCACCGCTGATCATCTTCTCCATGTGGTATGTACCGGGGTCTCTTGTCGTTGAGAGGAAGCCTTTGTCGAGGTCGGTGAGTTCGATTCTGAGGGAGCCCGACTCCGTGTTGATTATCTGGTTGCCCCCGCCGAGTGCAATCTTCCCTATATTCCCGTTCTTCTCAATGTAGGCGGTGTTCGTCCCCGTTCCGAGGATGAAGCCCACATAGGAGGAAGCCTCGACAGCGCTTTCGGCCTTCGCCGCAAGAAGCGTCGCAACCGTGTCGTTGACGACCGAAACCCTGAGGGAGGAGACATCGTATCCCCTCTTCTCGAGAACTGCGAGTATGTTCTTTCCGAGCGGCTTACCTATGGTTTCGGGGGCCTTGATCTCCTTGCTGTAGAGAAGAGGAATGCCGTCATGGTCCTCGGTGATCTCCGCGGCATAGGAGAAGCAGAATCCGATTCTGCTGCTTCTGCCCATGAAGCGCTCGATGCTGTCGGCGAAAATCGAGTAGAACTCCCCGGCGCTCACTTCCTTCTCGACGCCAGGCATGCCGACACGCCTGAAATCGGAAATCACAGGCTTTCCCTCTTCGTCAAAGGTGACGAGGCATGTGCGGAAATTCGTTCCTCCCGCATCCATTACTATGACGCTTTCTCCCGTCAGGAGTTTTTCCGGAGTCTCGGCATAGGTCGGAATCATCTTCAGAGAGCTCTCCTCCCCGTCAAGTCCCTTCTTCATCTCGGAGAAGAAGAATCCCAGGATTTCTCCCGAGTCCACGAATTCATCGCCCAGCCTGTGGTTGTTCAGAAATTCCCTTGCATCCATGTCATTTCACCTTCGTAAGTCTGTATTTCACGCTTACTTTGTAATATATGCCGTTCACAGTCATGTCCGAGGAGGTGACGGAGAGTACTCTGTCCTCGTCCCCGCTGACGTTGAAGGTCCCTTTTATTGTATATTTTTCTCCGTTTTTTGTAAGCAGAAGATCCGCTCTGCAGTCGACGTCGACGGAGGAGAAGTCATTGGCGAGAACAAGGTCGAGCTTCTTCAGCTCTGTCTTCGGCTCCAGGTCCACAGTCCCCGAAATGATGACGTCACCTTTTCTGTAATCCGTCTCCCCGAGCTTCGCCTTCACCTTCTTCATCGTGGCACCGCGCTGCATCATCGAGTATACGGCATTCTCCCAGAGAGACGAGCATTCGGGCTTCGTATTCAGACACTCAAGGTATGTGGAAAGGTCTGAGGAGGTGTACGTGACCCTCCCGGGAAGCGCACTCTCGTCGTCAGAAGAGGTACAGCTCACGCCGGAGAGGGGAATCTTCGGAGTCGAAGCATAGCTGAGAATCGTCGCGAAGGCGGCATCCTCGACTTCCTCGAAGCAGGGATTGGCGGAGAGGACGAGCGAAAGGAAGAGAAGAAAGAGAAGCACGGAGGTGAATTTCTTCATACCACTAAGTCTATTTATTTTTCGTCGATGAGCAATATCAAAGAAGGGATTTGTCTGCTAGAATATATACATGAGTTCAACTTTTCTCTTCTATGATCTGGAAACCTTCGGGCTTAATACCCGCTACGACAGAATCGCCCAGGTGGCTGCCGTCAGAACGGACATGGACCTGAACATCGTGGGGCCTCCGATTCTGCTCTACTCGAAGCTCTCGCCGGACTACCTCCCCGTTCCCCAGTCCTGTCTTGTGACTCACATCACACCGCAGGCCGTCAATTCAAAGGGCATGCCGGAAGCCGAAGTCGTGAAGATTCTCAGAGGAGAGATGATGAAACCCAATACGATAACCCTGGGCTACAACACGATCTCATTCGACGACGAATGCGTGAGGAACGCGCTTTACCGCAACCTCTACGACCCCTACGAGAGGGAATACAAGAACGGCTGCTCGAGATGGGACATCATCAACCTCGTAAGGGCCACCCGCGACCTGAGGCCCGACGGGCTCATATTCAACAAGAAGAACGAACAGGGTTTCACCTCCTTCCGACTGACGGATCTCACGGAGGAGAACAACATAGAACAGGTCGGAGCACACGACGCCCTCGTTGACGTCTACGCCACCGTCAACCTCGCAAAGCTCATAAAGCAGAAGCAGCCGAAGCTCTTCTCATGGGCTCTTACACACCGCGGCAAGGACAGCGTGAGAGAGGTAATCGACACAGCAAGGAAGACGCCTTTCCTCCATACCAGCGGGAAGTTCGTATCTGAAAGAGGCTCGACAAGGCCTCTGCTCCCGCTCTTCTATGCAGACAAGAACGACCTCTACTGCTTCGACCTCACGCGTCCCCTCCCGTCGAAAATCGAACTGGGTAACTACGACGAGACGGGAATCTACCGTCTCCAGATAAACCGCTGCCCCTTCGTGGCCCCGCTTCAGACACTGACGTCGGACGCAGAGAAGAGACTGGGCTTCACGAAGGACGAGGTGCTCCGGAAGGCGAAGGAAGCACTTGAGAGCGGAATCTTCAAAGCCGAGGATTTCGTCACCTCATACGAGGAATCGTCTCCCGACACGGATCCCGATCTCGCAATCTACGGCTCGTTCCTGTCGCGCGACGACAAAATGAGACTCGAGAAAATACAGTCCCTCTCCCCGAGAGCGAAGCTCCTGGGGCAGCAGAAGACCCCGTTCGACAATCCCAAGTACCACAAGCTCGTATGGCGTCATGTCGCCCGCAACTGGCCGGACACGCTTGACGAGAAGGAGAAGGAGCAGTGGCGGAACTGGTGCTCGCAGCGCCTCCTGTCTCCGCCTGTGAAGGATGCGCAGTCAATCAACGACTACCTCTATACTTGCAACGAACTTCTGAATAGTTTAAATACAGACGGAGAGGACAAGGAGACAGTTCTCGCCCTCATCGAATATGCGGAAATGCTGAAGAAAACAATCGTGAAAGCGGAGAAATAATGCAGAAACTGATAGATCTACTACCCTCCTTCAAAGCCCAGCTCGAGGAGGCGGACAGGACGCTGAGCCTTCCGGAGACGATGAGCGACATGAAGCTCTACAGGGAGAAGATGGTTGAAAGAAGCCACCTCGCCCCCATTGTCGATAAGCTCGCGGCCATGGTGAAGGCCGAGGAGGAGATAAGGGACAGCGAGGAACTCCTCAAAAGCGAAGAAGACCCGGAGATGTCGGGAATGATAAAGGATGAGATAGAGTCCCTCAGGGCATCCCTCGAGAGGGATGAGAGGGAATGCAAGGTCCTTCTCATTCCGCCCGATCCTCTTGAAGGCAAGAACATAATCATGGAGATCAGAGCCGGTACGGGCGGCGAGGAGGCGGCCCTCTTTGCTGCCGACATCTTCCGCATGTACATCCACTACGCAGAGAAGAAGAAGTGGAAGATCGAGATCATGAGCCAGAACGAAACCGAGCGCGGCGGCTACAAGGAAATCGTATGTTCGATTTCGGGCAGGGACGTCTACGGCTCCATGCGCTACGAAAGCGGAGTCCACAGAGTCCAGCGTGTTCCCGAAACCGAGAGCGGCGGCAGAATCCACACCTCTGCGATAACAGTCGCAATCCTCCCGGAGGCCGAAGAGACAGATATAGTAATCAACGAAAAGGACCTCAAGATCGATGTCATGCGTGCGGGAGGCCCCGGCGGACAGTGCGTCAACACAACAGACAGTGCGGTGAGAATCACCCATATCCCGACGGGCATCGTCGTCATCCAGCAGGATGAGAAGAGCCAGCTCAAGAACAAGAACAAGGCCATGAGGGTCCTCAGGTCCAGGCTCTTCGAGATGGAGGAGGAAAGAAAGAACAGGGAGAGAAGTGATGCCCGCAAGAGCATGGTCGGAAGCGGTGACAGAAGCGAGAGAATCCGCACTTACAACTTTCCGCAGAACAGATGCACCGACCACCGCGTCAATCTCACATCATACAACCTCGAAGGCGTCATGAACGGAGAACTCGACGAATTCATCGAAGCTCTGAAGATACAGGCCGGAGAGGAAGCTCTGAAGGCTCTATGACACTGAGGGAGCTCAGGAGAACACTCCTCTCAAGGGAGAACACACTCGAAAACCCCTGCCTTGAAGTAAGGGTTCTCCTCTCATATCTCGGAATAAGCGTGACTGAGCAGATAACATCCCCCGAGAGGCCCGTTGCTCCCGAAACTGCAGAAAAGGCCATCACCCTCTTCGAAAAGAGGATAAACGGCACGCCGATGGCCTACATCACCGGAGAAAAGGAGTTCTACGGCCACACCTTCCACGTCGACGAAAGCGTCCTCATTCCCCGCCCCGACACCGAAATACTCGTCGAGAAGGCGGTGGAAACATACAGAAGAAAGAACTATACGGGACACATCCTCGATCTCTGCACGGGAAGCGGTGCGGTTGCCTCATCGGTCTCGTACGCTCTCGGCATTGACGTTGCCTTCAGCGACATATCTTCCGCGGCCCTGAAAACAGCAGAGGAAAACTACTCGGAAATAACCGGACGCACCGCCTTCGATTCCCGGCTCGGAGACCTCTTCGAACCCTGGAAGGGAGAAAGATTCTCCCTCATTGCCACGAATCCGCCGTACCTTACGAGAGAGTGGTATGATGAGACGGAGAAAAGCGTGAAGAAGGAGCCCGAAGCCGCCTTCATAGGCTTCGGGGACGACGGACTCGATATAATAAAAAAGATTGTCCTCACTTCTCCTCAAGTACTGGAGAAAAATGGTACACTTCTCATTGAATGTGATTACAGACAGGCGGGAACTCTTGCATCATTCATGGTCGACAACGGCTTCGTGAATGTCGAAACGGCAAGGGACCTGGGAGGTCTGGAAAGAGTGGTTTATGGAGAATACGAAGGCTGAAGCAGTAACTGAAACACAGAATGACGGGACCTTTCCGAACAAGGAACTCGTCGACCGCTTCGTCTCGCGGATTCTGAATTACTCCGATGAGGACAAGGCAAAGATCTCAGCAGCCGCCGTCTTTGCGGCGAAGAAGCACGGAGACCAGAAGAGAAAGAGCGGAGAACCGTACCTCATACACCCCATCGCCGTCGCGGAAATCCTCATGTCATTCAACATGGATGCCGACACGGTCTGTGCAGGACTTCTTCATGACACAATCGAGGACACGGGGACGACGGAGGAGGAGATAGCCTCCCTCTTCGGAAAGGAAGTCGGAACCATGGTCCAGGCAGTGACGAAGATAAGCCGGATCACTCAGGACAAGTCCATTCAGGAAGCCGAGACCATAAAGAAGATGTTCTTCGCCATGAGCAAGGACCTGAGAGTCATCCTCATAAAGCTGTCGGACAAGCTTCATAACATGCGTACCCTCTCCGGGCTCTCGAGCGAGAGGAGGATATCCTACGCACGCGACTGTCTCGACATCTTCGCTCCCATTGCCGACAGCCTCGGTATGCAGACGCTCAAGAGCGAGCTCGAGGATCTTTCGCTCAAGGCACTCAAGCCGGAAAGCTACGAGTACATCAATACATATCTCCTGGAGAGAAAGGGCGAATACAACGCATTCATCAAGCAGGTTGCAAGAGCGATAGAGGAAGCGTGCAGAAAGGAAGGCCTCCAGAACATAGAGGTCTCCGGAAGAGTGAAGCATGCCTACTCCATCTACATGAAGATAAAGAAGAGGAAGAAGGAGATTGACGAAATCTACGATATCCTCGGTATCCGCGTAATCTGCAACACGACCGTCGAATGCTACACGATTCTCGGCATCATCCACTCCATGTGGCTTCCTATCGAAGGAAGATTCAAGGACTACATCGCAATGCCGAAGGCCAACAACTACCAGTCGCTCCATACGACTGTCCTCGGCCCCCAGAACAGGCATCTTGAAATCCAGATCAGAACCTGGGAGATGCACAAGACTGCGGAGGAAGGTGTTGCAGCCCACTGGGCCTACAAGGCGGCAAGCGGCAGCGAAAGCGGTACGTGGAAGAACATGGACTCCATCAACTATCAGAAGATAGTGAAGAAGATAAAGTCCTGGTCAAAGGAGATTGCCCAGAGCGAAGACTACATGGAGGAGATCAAGAACGAGCTCCTGAAGGATTCCATCGTCGTCTTCACGCCCCAGGGCCATGTCATCGAACTCCCGGTGGGCTCGACGGCCCTCGACTTTGCCTACAAGATCCACACCGAGGTCGGAAACCACTGCTCCGGAGCAAAGGCGGACGGCTCGATAATCCCCCTCAACAGGCCTCTTCAGAACACACAGATAGTCGAGATAATGACCTCCCCTTCCGCACACCCGAACCAGCAGTGGCTAGAAGCGGCGGCATCGTCCTCGACGAAGAAGAAGATAAAGGCCTGGCTCAACAAATACCAGAGTGCGAACGTCCCCGAGATAAAGCAGCCGGAGAAGTCCTCCCCGGTTCCGCCGCTGAAGAAGGAACCGGAAATGAGCAATCCCCAGAAGCTCATCAACGGAACCCTCTCCTACGTCTCCCAGGAGACCAAGGGAACACTTATGGTCGGAGAAGACAGCAATATACTCTTCTCGTTCGCGAAGTGCTGCAACCCGATGCAGGGAGACGACGTCGTGGCATACATCACCCGCGGCAGAGGCTACATCATCCACCGCCGTGACTGCTCGAATCTCTCCCACATGGCTGAAATCAACGAGAGGACCGTCTCCGTCAAATGGACGGGAGAGGAACTCATGAAGCACTACCATATAGTGTCCAAGGTCGATTCGGACATCTTCGGTCAGATAGAGAATGCGGTAAGGTCCCACGGTGCAAGACTGAGAAAGGGAAAGCTCGACCTCGACGGCAACAGACTCACGGGAGACTTCACAATCATCGCGGAAAGCGAGGAAGCCATCAGAAAGTGTACGGCCTCAATCCGTCTCATCCCGACAGTCATCGAACTTACGGGCCTCTCCGTCGCAAGATAAAAACATACGTGTCAGAAAAGCAAAAATAGCTAATTCATTTTACAAGAAGGGTATAGCTGACAACTGCCCCCTTTTGCACGGTTTTTACGCCTGTTTTTGCCCCCTTTTGCACAAAATTCGAACTATTCTATGCAGTGAATCACTTCCGGAAGCAGCTGCTTCTTTCTGCTCATCACACCGGGCATGTCGTAGACAAGACGACTTGTCTCAGTCCAGAGGAAGCGTCTGCGGTACTTGGTCTCAGTGGAAAGAAGGATACTCTGCTCCTTTATGACATCGGTAATCATGAGCATAGCCCAGTCCAGGCCGCGGGCATCCCTGATCTCCTCAAGTGTCTCCAGATACTTCTCCGAATATGCGGGAACATCGGAAAGAGTCGTCGCCTCGCACTGCCCGATACCGAATCTGACACCGCGCTCGGAGTATTCCTTGAAGTCGGCCGTAATGGCGCTGCGCGGGTCCCTCGAGCCGAGGGAATCGATGACGGAGAAGAGCTTCGTTCCGAATGCATTGATGTCGTATTCCCCGCTGATGGCGGCAAGGGCACCGGCAGAAGTCTTGTCAATCTGGGTCGTCGTCGGGCTTCGGAGCACCAGGGTATCTGACATGATGCCGGTGAGAAGCACGCGGGCAGTCGTCTCGTCGGGAACGATGTTGTGTCTCAGAAACTGCTGATAGACAATCGTGCAGGTACTTCCGAGAGGCTCGGAATCTATGAAGATCGGAAGACTTGTCTTGAGGGCATCGAGCCTGTGGTGGTCGATGATTTCGACAACCTGTGCCTCCTCGATTCCCTTTATGCTCTGTCCCACCTCGTTGTGATCGACCAGGATCACGCTGTAGGACGGCTTCTGCAGGAAACACCTTCTGGTGACGAAGCCGACGAAGGTGTCATTGTCATCGAAGACCGGAAGACCTCTCAGATTCGAGGACGTAAGGTCCTCCTTCGCATCATCGAAGAGGTCGTGGACATTGAGTCTCTGTCCCTGCTTTCCCATTATCGTCGAAACCGACGGCGTCATTCTGAGTCTTCTTTCGACCTCGGCCGTGCCGAGTTCGGTGAGATACACAGTCCCCTTGTACTGTGAGAAATCTATGTCATCGCAGGATGATGAAGCCGAGATGATGACAGCGGGAACGCCCACCTTCAGGGCATGCTCGATATATCTCTTGCGGTACCCCAGCACCACAATCGAATCCTTCCTCGAGTCAACGAAGCGGCAGAAGTCCTCGAAGGCAGCGGCGCCTGCGAGAATCGAGGCGGTGAAGTTCTCCTCGCCACGCTTTATCATACGGCCGGGGATTACGGATTCTATGTTGGAGACATTGAAGTCGTAGTGGGGAATTTCCTCTGCATTGTCCCTCAGAAACCAGGAAGTGATGTCGTCGATACTCAGAAGACCTGTGAAGGAACCGTTGTCATAGACGGGAAAGGCGGAGGGATGGCTCTCGTTGTAGGCCTTTACGAGATTGTATATGGGCTCCTTTGCCTCCACCTTCTCGTTGGGGAGGAGCATTACGTCGCCGACCTTGGGTCTGACATCCCTCATGTAGGGAGGAGCTTCAATTCCGAGGAGGGCGAACTGTTTCTCCACACCTTCGCTCATATGGGAACACCTCACCGCATGGTATCTGTTGCGGGGATCTGTCATGTTCTTGAGAACTGCGTAGCCGTAAGCCGAGCAGATACTGTCGAGGTCGGGATTCCTGTGACCGGTTATGTAAATGTCCTTCATGTGCTCTACTGTATAACAAAAAGAGGATTAAGACACTCTCAAAAAATCATAAAAGCGTTATAATCCGGTCATGCAGAATATACTTGTCGTTGTCGATATGCAGAATGACTTCGTCACCGGCGCCCTCGCGGCCCCCGGAGCGGAGAAAATCGTCTCTCCCGTCAGGGAGAAGGTCCTCTCCTTCGAAGGAAAGGTCATCTTCACACGTGATACCCACGATGGTAACTACCTCCAGAGTGAGGAAGGAAGAAATCTTCCCGTTCCCCACTGTATAAGGAACACGGAGGGCTGGGAGATAGTAAAGGAACTCAGGGGCCTCAGAGACTCGATGATCATTGACAAGCCCACCTTCGGTTCGACTGTACTGGGAGAAGTGCTGAGAAGTCTCGACAGAGAGGAGAAGATAGGTACCGTAACCCTCTGCGGACTCTGTACGGATATCTGCGTGATATCCAATGCCCTGCTTATAAAGGCATTCCTTCCCGATGCACACATCGCTGTCGATGCTTCCCTCTCGAGAGGAGTAACGGAGGAGAGTCACAGAACGGCACTTGAGGCGATGAAGAGCTGCCAGATTGAAATCACAGGAGAATGAAATGAAAGTTGTAGTTGCAAACGACCACGGCGCAGTCGAAAGAACAAAGGAAATACTCAGACACCTCGAAGAGAGAGGCATTGAATATACATTTCTCGGCACCCTCGAGGAGAAGAGCGTGGACTACCCCGACATGGCAGAGAGGGCCGTACGGGAATACCGCAGGGGAGGATACGACTACGGCGTACTGCTCTGCGGGACCGGAATCGGAATATCTCTGGCGGCGAACAAGATGAAGGGAATAAGGTGCGCTCTCGTACAGAACAGATATGCCTCTGAGAAGACACGCGAGCACAACAATGCGAACTTCATAGCTTTCGGCGGACGCTTCGAATACCCCGAACCCGTTACCGAGATACTCGATGCCTTCCTCGACACCCCGTTCTCGAACGAAGAGAGACACATCAGAAGAATCGAAAAGATGATGGCCCTCGAAGGTAAATGAAACCCACGGATCAATACACCCCGGAAAGTTCCGGGGTCTTGCGTTTCTCAGAAGAACCTTTCTCTCACCAGCGGAAACGGAATCACGGGAGGCTGTATCTCCCTGTGCTCCCCTATGAGCTTCTCCATCCAGACCATGTCGTACCAGCGGTTGAACTTGTAACCGCACTTATGAAAGCACCCCACAGGTAAATAGCCCATGCGGGAGTGGAAGTCTATGCTGTCCCGTGTAAGATATTCATCCTCCACATCGACAGACGCTATGCAGGCGTTCGAGTTCGTGATGTTCATCGCCCTCATTATCTCCTCGAGCTTCTCAAGGAGCATCCTTCCGATTCCCTGTCGTCTCATATCCGGGGAGATGTATATCGTATTCTCCGTATCCCAGTCGTAAGCCGGACGGTTCTTGAAAGCGGAGGCGTATGCGTAGCCGACTATCCTTTCATCCTTCTCCGCAACGATATACGGATAGAACGAGGAGATTGTCGCGATTCTGTTTCTGAATTCCTCAACAGACGGCACCTCCGTCTCGAAAGATACGGCGGTATCTGTAACATAGGGGGCGTAGACTGCAAGCAGAGCTTCGGCATCTTCCGGCACTGCCGGTCTTAATCTGACATCACTCATTTCATCTCATCCTTTCATGAGGAGAATATCATCTATAACATTCCCAGTCAAAACAGCACAACCTCGAGCTTCTTCCGGTGTATTGAAGTTCTGCACATAATCGGGACATCTGATTGTCAACCGTTTTTGAGGCATATTACCATAGCACTATGACGAACGAGGTTACAATTTTCGAAACCGGTGACTCAGCAGTTCAGATGCCTGTAATTGTCGGCAATGACACTGTCTGGCTCTCTTGACCAGATGACTCAACTCTTCGAGAGAAACAAATCGACAATCTCACGACACATAAAGAATGTCTTCGAAGAAGACGAACTGCTGCTGATGGAAAAACCTATCAGGTTGATTACTACAATCAAAGCCGACGGGACTGTGACAATCAGCAACGGAACTCCGGTGGCTCTTACTCTTCTCATTGCAGAGTCGAAGCCGGAAGAGAAAGAGATAATGGCCCGGGGTGTCATGAACATACTGC
>CAVILL010000010.1:0-46409 GCA_963643635.1 Sphaerochaetaceae bacterium
GCTTACGCAGCAAGAGCAAATGCTTCAGATTCGACTTCGTAGTCTTCTTCTTTTCTAGCATTTAATTTTTTTTGCCGGTTTAACAAGTCAGCGCTTGATTCGCAGTTTACAGCCTAGCAAAGCCAGTCGAAACCAGAACACCCCCAAATAGATGTTTTACTCTGTTTAATATAATAATTTTACAGAGTTTAATAAACAAATGAAAAAATAAAAACTTCAACAATTTTGAAGAAAATCGTACATTTTTTCACCCCACTCCTCGAGAGAGCGGAAAATAACAGACATCCTGTTGTCTAAGTAGGTTTTATCTCTATTCACGATAACCACTTTCTTTCCGCTTCTGAGAGCAATGTCCGGCAGTGACGCCACGGGATTGACGACAAGAGAAGAGCCGAGGACTATCGTGAGGTCGACTGAGGAGAATGTATCCCAGGCCTTCTCCAAAAGGCGCGAATCGAGGTTCTCTCCGTAGAAGATGATATCGGGCCTCAGAAGTCCCGAGCAGTAGTCGCACGTCGGATAGTCGTGTCCCCGGAGTCTTTCCCTCGTCTCGTCGAATGTGTAGCTCCTTCCGCAGACAGTACATGTCGAAGTACGGAGCGTACCGTGAAGCTCGTAGACCTTTTTCGAGCCGCAGTATGTGTCGAGGGAATCGATGTTCTGAGTCCATATTCCGTCGGTGAGTATCCCCTTCTCTTCCATCACTCTGAGACTCTCGTGGACGATGTTCGGTCTGTAGACCTTGTCGCTGTACCAGCCGTCCACGGCCCAGGAGTAGAACTCCTCCGGGTGCTTCATGAAGAAGTCGATGTCCAGGAGGTCCTCTACTCTCAGGTCTCCGAACTTTTTCGAGTAGATTCCGTCAGCGGAGCGGAAATCGGGAATCCCGGATAGCGTACTGATTCCCGCACCGGTGAGTACTCCTATACGCTCTGACGACTTAACAAGATCAAAAAATTCATCCCAGTCAGTCAATTTCAGCTCCTCTGAATGTATTGCCGCAGAGTTCACCGGCACGGACAGTTATGACATCGCCCGGGGTATGTTTTCCCTGCGGCTCCACGGAATAGTAGTAGTTGTGTTCGTCCCGCGCAAGATAGCGTGACTTATCGTCCCGGCTTTCAGTGGTAATCACGGCTTTCCTTGTCAGCGGCAGTTCGCTTAATCTTATTCTCTTCTGTCTTTCGAGCTGCTCGCTGATGAGTCTCTCGAGCCTCTCTGTCTTCGTCTTCAGGTCTATCTGCCCCTCCATCGAAGAGGCTCTCGTACCTTCTCTGGGATTGAAGTAGTACATGAAGGCCTCGGTGGGATGCATGATCTCCATCATTGTGAGAGTCTCCTCATACTCTTCTTCAGTCTCAGTCGGGAAACCGACGATGACGTCTGTCGATAGAGTAAGGCCGGGAATGCGGGAGTACATCGTTTCCACGAGAGAGATGAACTTCTCTCTCGTCGTACGCCTGTTCATGAGATTCAGGATTCTCGTAGATCCCGACTGCATCGGAAGATGTATGTGACTGCTGACCCTGTCGTTAGTCGCTATGACATCGATAAGGTGATCTGAGAAATCCTTCGGGTGCGGAGACTCGAATCTCACCCACTGTATGTTCTTCATGTAAGGAGTGATCAGTTCCAGAAGACGCGGAAAGTCAACGGTTTCTCCTTTATAGAGAGAAGAGTACGAATTGACGTTCTGACCAAGAAGTGTAACTTCCCTGACGTTTTTCGACTCAAGGAACTTAACTTCTTCGATTATCGATTCCGTATCACGCGAAATCTCGCGGCCCCTGACGTAGGGGACTATGCAGTACGAGCAGAAGTTGTTGCAGCCGTTCATGATGGGGATGTACGAACTGAACTCGCCTTCCCTGTAATAGGACGTGAGAAAACTGTATTTCCCGTCGGAGGAAATGCTCTCCCCCGAGACGAAGTCGGCAATCCTGTCCTTCTCCTCGTTTGTCGCCACATAGTCGACAAAAGGCGCTTCCTTCTTCAGCTCATCCTTCATCCTTGCTGCCATGCAGCCCGTAACTATGAGAAGAAGGTCGTGCTTCTTCTTCTCGGCTGAATAAAACCCGAGCCTTCCCCATATCCTGTTCTCGGCAGTCTTCCTGACTGAGCATGTGTTGATGATGACGACGTCTGCCTCGTCGCTCTTGTCGGTGCCTTCGAGTCCCCGTCCCTTGAGGAGAGTCTCTATTGCGTTGCTTTCCGCCGTATTCATCTGGCAGCCGTATGTCTCTATAAGATACTTTCTCATTTCTCCGCTCTCCTCTCTGCGGCAAGAAGGGTATTCATCATAAGGGCGGCGACTGTCATGAGTCCCACTCCTCCGGGAACGGGAGTAATCGAGATATCCCGCTCGGAGAATGATGAATAGAGGCAGTCTCCCGTAAGGCGGTAGCCCTTCTCCCTTGTTTTGTCCTCAACCCTGTTGATTCCGACATCGATTACAACCGAACCGTCACGGAAGTACGATTGATCGAAGAATTCAGCCCTGCCGACAGCCGTGATGACTATATCTGATGCGAGGGTTATATCCTTTATGTTCTCGGTATGTGAATTACAGAGCGTCACGGTTCCGTCGTAGCCGCGTGACGAAAGGAGAATGGATAGAGGTCTGCCGACGATTGTCGAGCGTCCGATGACACATATCCTCTTTCCCTTCGTCTCAATGTTCCAGTTCTTCAGAATCTCGAGAATCCCCAGCGGAGTGCAGGGAATGAAGGAGGGTCTTCCGAGTACGAGATTACCCATGCTCAGTGCACTGAAGCCGTCGACGTCCTTCTCCGGAGATATGCTGTCGATTACCCTGGCGGAAGATATATGTTCCGGAAGCGGAAGCTGTACGAGGATGCCGTCGACACTCTCGTCTGCGTTCAGCCTCTCTATGAGGGCTATCACATCACTCTCCAATGAATCTTCACTCAAGGAATATTGAAAATGCACAAATCCGAGCTCTTCGCACCTCTTCTGCTTGCTTTTGACGTAGCTTCTGCTTGCGGGGTCGTCACCGACGAGTACGACAGCCAGGCTCGGTGCCCTATTTCCTTTATTTACAAAGAGTAAGGATTTTTCCTTAGTCTGGGCGAGAATTCTCCTGGATAAATCTTTGCACTTAAGTTCAATCACAGCTATATGTTACTTCATCCTCCCCTCCTCCTACAATACTCAATTTGAAAGAGAAAGGGTTTTACTGTATACTGAACCCATGAAAAAGAATTCAATGATCATCATCCTGATTACGATTGTTTTCCTCCTGCCTCTGGCGGCCGAGAACTATTACGATACAGGTTCCCAGATGTTCTCCATCACCGCAGGTGTCGACCTCCCCTTCACGAACTCCTACAAGGGAGAGGACGGGAGTCTGAAGACCGGACTCTGGTGGGGAGAAGACGGAACACACTTCAACATCGGGGGCTACGGCTCGATTGACTACGAAGTCTTCCTGATTCCGCAGATTTCAATCGGAGGCGAAATCGGGTACCAGTTCAACAGATGTACCGACGAAAAGCTCTTCACACAGGTTCCCCTTCTCTTCCGTGCCACCTGGGTTCCCCTCCAGGGTAAATTCGAAATCCCGATCTCCCTCGGAGCCGGTTTCAATTACATGTCGTACAACGACAAGTCGATGTTCTCCCCGATACTCTCGCTCACAATCGGTGCAAGATACTTCTTCACCGACAACTGGGCTATAGGAATAAAGAGCGGAATCAACTTCACTGCCGAACTTTATACGAAGTCACAGAAGAACGGACTCCACACATCGCTTCCCGTTCTTCTCTTCGCTACATACCGTAACTAGGGGGGAAAAAGATGAAAAAGATAATAACAATACTGACGGTACTTCTTCTCCTTCTTGCAGTATCGTGCAATATGGACTCGTCTTCGGGTCTCTTTGAGGATGCAGGAAAGTCCGTAAAAAAGGAAAGCTATACAATCAAGTCAGTACTTTCACAGATAGACAAGACGAATTACATTGTCGCATCCAACGAAGGCATCTTCCTTCTCAGCAACGGCAGCAAGGCTTCCCCTGCTGTAGGAACGGGCAACATCGCATCCTACTCGATTCTTGCCACGGGTACGAAGGACAGCTGGAAGGCTTACTACTACAGTGAGACCGATAACAAGTACTTCTGGATTGACAACAACGGAACTAAAGAAGAGTTCACGGGTGTCGACAGCGGAATGTACACACTCAACGGCGTGTACTTCGAGAACGTCAACGAGGACAAGTATGTTGTGGTCTTCAAGACGGGAAGCGGAAAGAACGCAATCTTCTGCGGTTCGAGTTCGGATTTCCTTTCCTCTCCTGTTATTACAGCAACAGATTATACCAACGTAAGCTACATCGGCGACGGATATTTCATCGGAAAGAATGTCGATGACGGTAAAATGCATCTTTTCAGCTATGACGGTATTAAGCTGACTGAGTACGGACTTAACAGTTCGAACTACCGCTCTCATATCGGAGAATACTTCGTTACAGCAGATGACAAGTTCCTGATCATGGACGGTTCCCAGATCGGTTCGGCTTCGGGAAATACCTACAGGATGGCGAAGATGTTCGAAAAGGACGGCACATACTACTTCATCCTCAACGGCCTCAAGGAAGTTTACAAGATCAACGGATCAGACCATGCTTTCAGTTCAGAATCATGTACGTCGCTGACCAATATAGAAGTAATCGCGGTAGTCGATGTCATTGACGGAGAGTACATCAACGTAATCACGGCAGAGAGCGGTACGAAGTGCATCAACCTCAAGGACAACAGTATTGATTCATCCTGGAAGTAACTGCTTTCCTTTCAATATTTAAGGGCTGTCGTACGGCAGCCCTTATTCAATCATCCGACTTCTCCTCAGTCTTCGCAGATCTCATGGAGAATCTTCTTTACTTCCTCGTCCGTGTAGACCTCTTCTATCTCGTCATGCGTAAGACCTATGAACTCGTGACAGGTGTAGTGTATCCAGAGATAGTCGTCCTTGCTCCTGAGAACATGTTTGCGGCAGTAGTAGTCGGGCTGCACGGGAAGAGCAGGCTTGCCGTCCTTCCACTGGTAGAGAGATACCTTGTAGTCGTAGACGGCTACCTTTATATCCTCCCTCGGGATTCCGCTGGCCATTATCGTGTCGCAGAGTGAATTGACAGTGAGACCCGTGTCGAAGATGTCGTCGACTATGAGGACCTTCTGTCCCTTCCTGAGATTCTTCGGAGACCATGTCCAGCCGTCGATGTCGACCTTGTTGGTATGCTCGACAAGCTTGCCGTAGGAACGCGCAACTACTGCGGCGTAGAATGTCGGCTCATGTCCGGTCTTCATTGCCTGAAGCTTGTAGTATTCGCTGATTACGTTCGCAAGGTATGCTCCTCCGCGAAGGGAATCATAGATTACATCGGGGATGAAATGATCCTCGGTGTACATTCTGTGTGCGAGCTTTATTCCAGCATCACGAATCATGTCACAGGTGATGAAATCCTTCTTTGGCTGCTCCATTTCCACTCCTTTATATGTTTCTTAAAGTTCTGTAAGAATCTCGAGACCGTTCTTCGTCATCGCCACGGTATGCTCCCAGTGGCATCCATACGAACCGTCATAAGTCATAACGCCCCAGTCGTCATCAGCAAGATAGTACTTCGACGAGCCTCCGAGCATGAGCATGGGTTCTATAGCAATTACCATTCCCTCTCTCAGACGGGGGTTATTCATGTGTATGCTGACATAGTTCGGTATGCTCGGATCCTCATGAAGATCAAATCCTACTCCATGTCCCGTATAGTCCTTGAGGATGCCATACTTGAACTTTCTTGCATATGATGAAACCGCCTGTCCTATGTCCTGGATTCTTGCGCCGTCCTTAGCTGCCGCCTGGATTCCGAGATAGAGGCTCTTGCGGGTATTCATGTTGAACTCGTGGACTTCCGGCTTCACCTTTCCGATTTCATAACTGTGCGTGCTGTCGGATATGTAGCCGTCGAGACTTATGCAGACATCGAGGGAAAGAAGATCACCCTCTGTGAGAATCTGACGCTTCGAAGGGATACCGTGGATGATCGTGTCGTTGACCGAGGTGCAGCTTACTGCGGGAAATCCCTCATAGCCCTTGCACGGCCCCTTGGCATGATGCTTATGCATGAAGTCTTCGCACATTCTGTCGACATCCCACGTGGAGATGCCTTCCTTTATGTTCTCACCGACTGTCTCGAACATCTCTGCAAGAAGCTTGCAGGATGAACGTATCTTGTCGATTTCATAGTCGTTCTTGAGCTGAATCATTTCGCCTGTCCTCTGACGTAGGCATCAAGTATTCCGTTGATGAACTTGAATGACACGTCGTTGCTCAGTTCCTGGCTGAGTTTTACAGCTTCGTCTATGATGATTGTAGGATGGGTTTCCCTGTCGTAAAGAAGCTGGAAGAAGGATATTCTCAGTATCGAGCGGTCGACAGCGTCTATCAATTCGATAGGCCTGTTCTTCGAATAGGATGAAATGAGTTCATCGCATTCTCCGAGATGCTGAATGGTTCCTTCGATGAGGAACCTTGCATAAACCTTTACCGATGTACTTAATTCATCGATTTCATCGTCGTTGAGCCCCTGGAAAAGAATCCAATCCCCGTCAGGCGGGAGATTGGAATTCAGATCGAGTGAGTAGATTGTGCCGACGGCGATTTCTCTTGCTCTGTGGCGTTCTGTCTTTATACTCATTATGATTCGCTGTAAAGAATGTTGATCTTTGCCTCAGCCCTGAGCTCGGCAATGAGTTCGTTGTAGGCTTCAAGATAAGCGTACTGGCTGTTCTGGTACGTCAGTCCCTGGTAGATGTAGTCATGAACCGTTATTCCGTATGTCTCGATTGTATCGTCGAGACCGAGAACCGTCGGATCCTGATGGACAGTACACTTGACAATGCAGAAAAGATACGGGGTTTCGAAAACGCCGTCAATGTCGCCTGCGTCCATGAGCATGACTGTATCTACGAAATTGTCCCCCATGCTTGCGCGGGTTGTCTCCGTGTCGCTCATGAAGCCCCAGTCTCCGCCGTTGGACTTGCTTGAAGTGTCTTCGCTGTATGTCTGGACAGCCTTCTCGAAAGTGAGAGAACCGGCCTTTATCTGAGCATAGACATCCTCCAGCGTTGCCTTGTTTGCTGCGTCAGTCGTGCTGTCCTCCGTCTTCTGGATTGCAATGACAGAGAGTCTTACCATCTCCGGCATCATGAAGGAGGATGTATTCTGCCTGTACCAGGTCTTGATTTCCTTTTCAGTGGGCTCTGCAATATCATTGACGACATCGCTCTTGGCGCCCGTTACATATTTCTGCTGAAGATACTGACTCTTCAGATACGACTTGTACGCATCAGTAGTTGTGTAGTTTTCCTCCACCAGGGCCGTGAACTCGTCATCCGTTACGGAGTACCCGAGCTGACTCTCGATGGACGATTTCTGCTGGGCATAGAGCTGCTCGACCTCTTGGTCGGTTACTGTGTAGCCGTCCCTTGCTGCGCCCTGCTCGATCAGTGCCGCATCTATGAGGGAGTCAAGAACTTCGGTCCTGGTGACAGAATAACCCTGACTCGTGTAGTTTTCATACTCGCTGTTGAGGGTATCCATGCTGATGACCTTGTTCCTGGTCAGTTTGACGGTTGCTGCGGGAGACGAAATCGTGGCAGCGGAAACAAGCGACGCCGCGACGACGAGAATCAGTGCGATAGTCAGTAATTTCTTCATTAGTAATTCCTTTCAACATTAAGGTTGGAGGCGAATGCCTCGGCCTCGGACGGCTTCGTTATGATCTGACTGATCTTCAGAATCACACCTTCGCCCTCCACTTCCTTCATCAGCGCGGCCATTGCCGCACCCTTTCTGAGAGTTCCCCCCGCGAGTACGACGGCAGCTCTCTTTCCGGAAATGTTTCCGCAGTTCCTGAGATAGGTCTGAAGAGACGACGGAAGATTCTTCGAGAAGGGAGAGACTCCTTCGCTGACGAAGACAATATAATCAAACAGTATGAGTTTTTTATCCGAATCGAGTGAAGTGTTTATGAGCTCTGACGAATAGCCCCTCTTCTCAAGGGTCCGTACAATCGAATCAGAGATTAATTTGAATTTCGAACTCTCAGCCGACTTCGGGGCTGCAACTACAGCTACTCTCATCAAAAGCTCCTTTAAGAAAAACCGACCCCCGGGTTAGAGGGAGTCGGCATCTCATACGGTTAATCAGTTGGATGCTTCGCTGCTTTCAGTAGTAGCCGATGTATCCTCAAGCCATGTCGTACCCTCGACACTTGTTGTCTCGGTTGACTTGATCATTGACTGGATTTCAGCTTCGCTCGACTTGTTGACAAGTGCGACGACAAGAGAAAGAACCATGAAGACCACAGCAAGTATAGCCGTAACCTTTGTGAGGAATCCGCCTGTTCCGCTCCCGAAAGCCGAATCGGAATTACCACCGAAGACGCTGCCCAGTCCTACGCTGTCCTGTCCCTGGATTGTGATGAGGAACAAAAGTAGCAGGGCAACAATACAGAAAACCACTACCAGGACAATACCTAAAACACCCATTTTTCAATTACCTCTGTTTATTTGTTGTAAGCCATGATCGGAAGGAACTTCTCGAGTGTCAGCGATGCACCTCCTACGAGGGCGCCGTCGATGTTTTCCTTGGCCATCAGAGCCTTAACATTTTCAGCTTTTACTGAACCACCATACTGTATTATCAGTTTTTCTGCAACTGATTTCGAGAATAAATTGGCAACTGTGGAGCGGATGAACGCATGTGCGCTGTCTGCATCCTCGGGAGTAGCAGTCTTACCCGTGCCGATTGCCCATACGGGTTCGTAGGCAATGGTGACTGACTCAATCTGGTCTTCCGTTACTCCCCTCAGTCCTACTGAAAGCTGCCTTGAGAGTACTTCCTCAAGCTTTCCGCCTTCTCTCTCGCTGAGGGTCTCACCTACACACATGACGACTTCCATGCCGTTCTCGAGTGCAAGAAGAACCTTTCTGTTGACGACCTCGTCAGTCTCTCCGTAGTACTGCCTTCTCTCGCTGTGGCCGATGATGACGGTGTTGACTCCGAGATCCTTGAGCATGAGCGGGCTGACCTCACCTGTGTATGCACCTGAAGTATGGTCTGCCATGTTTTCGGCAGCGACGATTACGGGGCTTCCCTTCACAGCTTCGACAACGCCCGGAAGGTCAACGAAGGGACATGCAATCATGAAACGGCAGTCACATCCGCTGGCCTTGTAGGCATCAGCAAGCTCCGCGGCGTATTTCTTCGCCTCGGAAGGAAGAAGATTCATCTTCCAGTTGCCTGCTATATAGATTTTTCTAGTTTTTTTTTCCAGTGCCGCGATTCCGGGGAGTGTCTTTCCTTCGAGGAACTCGAGGGATGCACCGCCGCCTGTGGAGACATGGCTGATTTTCGATGCAAGTCCGAACTTGTTGATTGCAGCAACACTGTCACCGCCGCCTACGACGGATACTGCATTGCTTTCGGCAAGTGCCTTGGCAACAGCTTCCGTTCCCTTTGCAAACTGAGCGAATTCGAAGACACCCATCGGGCCGTTCCAGACAACGTTCTTTGCGTCCTTGAGTGCATCGACAATCATCTGAACAGTCTTATTACCGATATCGAGTCCCATGAGATTCTCCGGAACATCCTGACCGTCAACATATACCGCAGCAGCGTTTTCGTCAAAGGCCTCAGCGCATACGTGGTCGACGGGAAGAATGACTTTTACGCCCTTCTCTTCTGCAGCTGCGAGGAATTCCTTTGCAGTATCGAGATAGTCATCCTCAACGAGGCTCTTTCCGACAGAGTGTCCGAGTACCTTGAGGAATGTGTAGGCCATGCCGCCGCCGATGACGACTGTATCACATGTCTTCACAAGGCTCTTGAGAACGGAGATCTTGCTCGATACCTTGCTGCCGCCGATGATTGCAACGAACGGATGCTCGGGGTTCTCGAGAAGCGGTGCCATGAACCTGACTTCCTTCTCGATGAGAAGTCCCGCATATGAGGGAAGATAGTGCGCTACCCCCTCTGTCGATGCGTGAGCTCTGTGAGCTGTGCCGAATGCATCGTTTACATATACGTCGCCGTAGGAAGCGAGAGCCTTTGCGTAGCCGGGATCATTAGCCTCCTCTTCCTTGTACCATCTGACGTTCTCGAGAAGAAGGACATCGCCCGGCTTGAGTGCGTTGACGAGCTTCTCGACTTCCTCTCCGATTACATCGGGAGCAAGTGTCACCTTTCTTCCGAGTTCCTTCTCGAAGACAGAGGCGATCGGAGCCATGCTGAATTCGGGATTCTTCTGTCCCTTCGGTCTTCCGTAGTGGGACATTACTACGAGGGATGCACCCTGTGAAAGGATATAGCTGAGTGTCGGGAGTGCCGCGCGGATACGTGTATCATCTGTGACGACGCCGTTCTTCACGGGGACATTGAAGTCTACACGGACGAGAACCCTCTTACCCTTTAAATCTGCTTCTTTAACTGTGTTAAGTACCATTTTTTACTCCTTTATAAGGACAAAAAGGCCTGTCGAAACAGGCCTTTTAGAGTCCGACGACTTCTAATCAGCCGTTGACCTTCTTCATGTGAGCGATGAGGTCGAGAACCTTGTTCGAATAACCGATTTCGTTATCATACCAGGAAACAACCTTGACGAATGTATCTGTGAGTGCGATACCAGCCTTAGCATCGAAGATGGATGTCCTTGTGTCACCGAGGAAGTCGGAGGAAACAACTGCATCTTCAGTGTAGCCGAGGATACCCTTGAGGTTTGTCTCACTTGCCTTCTTCATTGCAGCGCAGATCTCTGCATATGTAGCGGGCTTAGCGAGGTTGACTGTGAGGTCGACGACGGAGACATCAAGAGTAGGAACTCTCATGGACATACCGGTGAGCTTGCCGTTGAGGGAAGGAATGACCTTTCCGACAGCCTTTGCAGCACCTGTGGATGACGGGATGATGTTGCCTGATGCAGCTCTGCCGCCTCTCCAGTCCTTCATGGAAGGTCCGTCGACTGTCTTCTGTGTAGCAGTTGTTGAGTGAACAGTTGTCATGAGACCGTCCTTGATGCCGAAGTTGTCATTGAGGACCTTGGCGATAGGAGCGAGACAGTTGGTTGTGCAGGAAGCGTTGGATACGAACTGTGTTCCCTTGACGTATGTGTCTTCGTTTACACCGCAGACGAACATCGGAGTGTCATCCTTGCTCGGAGCTGACATGACGACGTACTTTGCACCTGCGTTGATGTGAGCCTGTGCCTTCTCCTTTGTAAGGAAGAGACCTGTGGACTCGACGACATATTCAGCACCTACCTGATCCCAAGCCAGTTCATTGGGGTCCTTGCATGCTGTAACTCTGATTTTCTTTCCGTTGACGATAAGGAGGGACTTTTCCATATCACATTCGATTGTTCCGTCGAACTGACCGTGCATCGTATCATACTTGAGCATGTATGCGAGATAATCGACGGGACAGAGGTCGTTGATACCGACAATCTCAACATCCTTGCGGCTCATTGCTGCGCGGAAGACAAAACGACCGATTCTACCAAAACCGTTAATACCAACTTTCATCTTTTATTTCTCCTTAAATAGAACAAAGATATTCGATAATAAACTATCGTTAACAAGCGGATACATCTTTAACATATTCCTTTTAAAATTGCAATAAACGAAAGAAGATATCAAAGTAAAATATTCGATTTTCCTCTTTGTTGTTGCATTCTGTTGCAGACAGTGTGCTTCTTCCGCAGAAAAGGAAATGAAAATGCCGGTTTCCCGGCACTCAGTCACCTGATTTCCTTCAGAATCCGTTCCTGCTCGATGAGCATGGGTTCGGAAGTGAAATCATTCGTCTTGTGGTCCCAGCCCCTGAGGTGCATGAGACCGTGCAGCAGAAGCCGTCTCAGCTCCTCGTTCTCGTCGACACCGAACTCAGCTGCGTTTCTCTTCATCGACTCGAGGGAGATGAAGATGTCCCCCATCTCCTCCTCTTCACCGTCGGGAGAGGGAAAGTCATCGTCGCCGTCGGCAAGACGGAACGTGAGTATGTCCGTCGGCGAGTCGATATTCCTGTACTCACTGTTGAGATTCCTTATCTCATCATCGCTGACGAAGGTGACGGAGAAATCCCTTGTCTCGTTGAAGTAGGAAAGAAAGGCATCAATGCTTCTTCTGACATTGTCCATTAATGAAAAGTCTTCGGGTTCTACTGTATACATCTTTTAATCAGTCCTTGTCGTTGTCGTAGCTTATTCTGTGATGGTCGCGTCCGATCAGAATAGGAATGAACGCTTCCTTTACAGCCTTTATCTCATTCATGGTGAGGCCGGAGTTGTCAAGCTGCCCGAAAGAGATTCTTTCGTTCACGAGGGTGTTGATCATTCTCTCGTACTTCTGATGGTTCGGTCTCCTTATCGTCCTTGTCGCAGCTTCTACACAGTCGGAGATCATGACGATTGCGCTTTCCTTCGTCGTAGGCGGAACTCCGTCGTACATGAAGTCCTCCTTTGCGACGTTCTGCTCGCCCATGCTTCTCACGGCTTCGTTGTAGAAGTATCTGATGAGGTCGTTTCCGTGGTGCTGGCTTATTATGTCCAGTACTTCCTGCGGAAGACCTATCTCCTTTCCCTTCTCGGTTCCCAGTCTTACATGTGACTTGATGATCGACTTCGAAAGCTGGGAGGAGATCTGATCGTGTGCGTTTTTGTCGCTCTGGTTCTCCACGAAGTATTCGGGGTGTACCATCTTTCCTATGTCATGGTACCTTGCACCGACGAGTGTGAGCTCTGCGTTGCAGCCGATGGCAAGGGCCGCGGCATAGGCAAGGTCGGCTACATTCTTGACATGATTGTAGGTACCCTGGGCTATCTGACTGAGCTGGTTGAGTGTTGCGTTGTCGGTGTAGGCGAGTTCTATCAGTCTCTGCTTCGTCGGAATGTTGAATATCTTCTCGAGAATCGGAAGAACGATTGCATACATTATGAATGCGAAGATCACGTTGAAGATGATTCCGGCGGAGCTGAAGAGAACGTCGTAGAGACTCGTCGTCTCCAGGAGGACGAAGAGGAACGTGAGGACGAAGAGGATTCCGCTGGACTTGAGGCATGTCGAAATCGTGTCGTAGCGTCCCTTGGAGCCCCTCACAAGCATACAGACTATTGCTCCGCATACAACAAAATATATAAGGGAATAGAAGGATGCATTAGGCCAGAGCGTATAGAGTGCGGAGAGCGCAAGAAGCGACGATACTCCGTACTTGACGGAGTTAGTAATTGCGACTCCCAGCATTCCCGTAATGAGGAAGGGCATCAGGGCATCGTAGCGCGAGTAGCCCATGTCGACGATCTTCCAGGCAATGATGAATCCGACGATGAGGTCGAGGAGGAAGGACGACAGCATTATGAGAGTATACTGCGCCTTTCTGTACTCGTACTGTATGAGGCCGATCGAGTAGCAGAACCATACTATGAGAATGAATGCGACAAGGAGGAATCTCGGAAGAACCGAGTACATGTCCATGTTGATGACTCTCTTGGAGTTCAGCACCTCCAGTGTATAGAGCGCCTCGCTCGTGACGAGTGTGTCGGTATTGAGTATGTAGTCACCCTTCTCTATGTCGACGACGACGGGTTCGACCTGGTTCATCGTCTGGTCCCTGAGGCTCCTGGTATAGATCTCGTCGTAGAAGACGTTTGCTTCGATTATCTCCTGGATTATGTCTGCGATGACTCTCAGTGCCACTGAATCGGTATCGGGATAGGAAACGACAAGATACCGGTAGACCGCGGAACGTGCAGATATGTCTGTGATGACTTCGTCCACGTAAACGCTGCGGCCGCTGAGGGAGTACGGAAGCTCCTCGGAGTCGTTGACGAAGAGGGAATCCTGCTTCTGAGCGATGACGTACGAGATGTCGTCCGAGGAGAAGATTCCCGCCTTCACGAAGTGGTCCACAGTCTCGCGGATTATCGCACCGTATGTACTGTAGCTTTCAGTGTTGTCGAGCCCGGTAAGAAGAGAACTTACAGAGGAGAGGGACTCGTCACTGAGGAATGTCCCGCTGACAAGATAGTCATAGACGACATCGGCCTTCTCCGTCATCGTGAGGGAGGCTGAATAGGAATATGTGAAGTACGGTACGACAAGCGCCCCGGCTTCCTCACGCTTCTTTTCAGTCTGCTCCTCGTCAATATATGAAAAGCTGATGGGAGAAATCAGGTCCTCATCACTGAGTTCTTTGGCGGAATACGTACGGGAAGGCTTTATCGCGAAGAGAATGTTCGAGGAAAGGAGAATCGGGACTGCCGTACCGACGGCAAGGCAGAGAAGCATCAGAATCCAGAACGTACTCAGCTGGCCCTTCGAGAAGGATTTGAAGGAGAATCTACTGCTCTTTTCTTTCTTACTCATTTTTCTCCTCTAGAGAATAGGCCTTTACTATTTCTCTTACAAGACGGGACCTTACAGTGTCCCGGTGAGTGAATCTTACCACACTGAGGCCTTCGATTCCATCCAGAATTCTCAATGCCTCGGTAAATCCGCTGTCGCTTTTATGAGGAAGGTCTATCTGTGTGGGGTCACCGTTGACGACGGCCGTACTCGACTCTCCGATACGTGTCAGGAACATCTTCATCTGCCCCTTCGTCGTATTCTGGGCTTCGTCGAGGATGACGACGCTGTTGTTGAGGGATCTGCCTCTCATGTAGGCAAGAGGCGCTATCTCGATAGTCCCGTTCTCCTCGAGCCTCTTTATCTGCTGGGGGTTGAGAAGGAGGTCCATCGCATCGTAGAGAGGTCTCAGGTATGGATTGAGCTTCTGTGACAGATCTCCCGGAAGGAATCCCAGAGACTCCCCCGCTTCGACGACCGGACGCGTGAGCACAATCTTGTTTCGGCGTCCAGAGAAGATCTCCTCGAGCGCGTATGCGATTGAGAGGAATGTCTTACCCGAGCCCGCGGGACCGGATGCGAAGACAAGCTGGGATGAGAACAGGGCGGATATGAACTCCTTCTGGGTCTTCGTCTTGGGCCAGACAGTCTTACCTAGAACTGAAATCGACTCTCTGCCGCCCTTTGCTTCACTTTTATCTTCTACCTTTGTTTCGTCCTCTCCGTACTCGTCCTTCACACTCTGGAAATCCATGTAGATTTCCCCTTCTCCGAGTGCGCCGCGCTCCGAGGAGGTTTCCTCCAGCTTCTTCATGAGGGGGATGAAGAGAGGATTGCTTCGCCAGAGCGTGAGGGTGTTGCCCCTGACGGTCAGGTCGCTTCCGAGTATGAGCTCGAGATATGAGAGGTTCCTGTCATTGGGACCGAGTATGAGCTCGGCCTTCTCGTCATTGAATACGTATGTTTCAGCCATATTACTTTCTCGTCCATTTTCCGGAGGCGTCCATGGTCCAGTTCTCCTCTGCCTTGAGGTCGGGCATCGTATTCCATGAGAGGTATACAGATATGCTCGGCTGGAGTGTGTAGACCGTCTTGCCGTCCGCATTTCCCTTACTGAATGATGTTGTATACTTGAAGTTGAGATTCCAGTCCTCCATGTAGTGGACTATCTCGAGTGATACGCTCTGGAGAATGAAGTTTGTGTTGTTCCTCCCCTCTCCGAAGAAGTCGACGCTTCTGATGGCGTCTTTCCACATGAGGCGGGGAGAGAACGACTCGTTCTCGTAATAGGAGCCGAGTCTGTTGTTCTGGGTACGGAACGAGAACTTCAGGTCGATGAACTCGGCTATCGAGAAGGTTACAGACGGGGACAGCGTAAGGTACGACTTCGTCCTGTCGCGGTGATTAAGAAACAGTATGCTGTCGATGCCGAACGAGCAGTAGATCCTTCCCTTCCAGAGCTGGAACGACTTTCCCGATACCGAGGACCGGACGTTTATGCTCTCGAGTTCCATCTTTTCACCGTTACGGCTGAATACTGCAGCGGCTGTTACGTCGGAGAGCCTGAGCGTAGTCTTGAATGTCGTGAAGAAACCGTCTGTTTCCCCGTCGCCCTCGAGAGCTTCCTCGATGTAGTATTTTCCGTCTCCGGTCTTGAGTCTCAGCGAAGAAGTAAGCGAAAGAGGATCAAGATAATCGGATACATTCCCGATTTCCTTCGTCTGGTAATCGAATACGGAGGAGAAGACCACATATTGAGATGAATATGCAGCCGTGAATCTGACATTGTCATGTTCGAAGACGCCGTCGGTCTCCCTGAAGAGCATGTAGAAGGAGAGCGTCACTCCGCTTCTGGACCATTTCACGAGAGGAGTAAGAGAGGAATCAAGAGGCGGGATGATGTATGTAAGCTCTCCTGTGAAGCGGCCCGCTTCAGTCTCGAAGGATTTCGAGAATACAAGCGAATGGGTCTTCACGTAATCCTTTGTGAATTCGAATTTCTTCGAAGTGACTGTCTTCTCCTTCCTGTCCGTCTCCTCCTCTGTGTAGTCGAAGGGCCTGAAGGAGAGATTGTATGTCACACCCGCAAAGGGAACAGAAAGTCTGAGGGTATTGAGGGGACTCGTTGTAGTCTTCTTCGACCATGTGGAGGAAGCAAAGTCCGTAGACTGCGTGTAGACATGGGAATATGTGAAGACATCACTCACCGTTATGATGTCCGAGACATTGCCCTCAAGTGTTATACGCGTATATGTCGTACTCGATAGCTTCTGTGATTTCTTCTCGTCTGTGGCAGTGTTGTTGTCGCTTCTGTCGGAGAAGTCCTCGGTGAGAGTATATGAGAGATTGAGTTTCGACCCTGTGACAGCCGCCGTCTCCGTTTTTCCGGATGTTGTCGAGTACATTTCCGGAAGGAGCTTTCTCTCGATACCGTCCACCTCCTCTGCTGTTCCGGAAGTCTCTTCTGCTACAGAAGAAGTATCTGAAGAAGAGGACGGGGATGAAGTTGAAAGAGACAGAATGTTTCCGGAGAGAGAAAGGGAAAGGGACGGAAGCGTATAGGACGTCAGAAGAGAGTTTCTGTCTGACGCTTTAGTCGTGGAAGAGGATTTATCGAGTATGCTGTAGTTTCCTTCTATCGAGAGATTCTTGAGCGAGAGGGAGGATACGAAGGGAATCTTCACGGAAGACGGAAGCGAATAAGTGAGTGAGAACGAGCGCGTGAAGGAAGAGATTCCCGAAGATGAATAGTCGGTGGGGAACTTGCTCTCCTCTCCCAGGAGAGGACCGTAGCTGAAGCCCGTAAGACGGTTCGAATAGTTGTAGAGTACTGTCCTGTCGGAGTAATAGGGAAACTTCAGGGAAAGCGAGAGTCCGCGGGATGAGAACGAAAGGGAGTTGTTCCCGTAGTATCTGAGGGATCTGTCAGTCGTGTTCTTCGGAGTCGCGACACCCGTGAAGAGGGAGATCTTCAGCTTTCTGTCGAAAAGATTGAAAACACTGTCGAGTCCGAGGTGTATGCCGCCCGACGGGAGTTCGGCCGCATCTTTTCCACCGCGGTAGAAATCGGCCATGAGAGTCAGATAGCTCGAGGTGCTCTTTGCGAATTTCTCCAGTCCGCTGAGCTCTTCGGTATCCGAGTAGTAGTAGCCGTTAACGCTTTCGTCGGAAGCCTGTGTTGTCGCCTTCAGAAGAGATGAGAATGAAGAGGATTCGTCCGTCGTCTCTATCTTCGGATAAGACCCGATGAGCTCGAAAGTCGTATTCAGGAAGGCTCCCCTGCCGGACGTGAAGCCGAAGGAGGGGTTCCCGAGAATCCTCGATCCGGGGAAGAAGAAGAACGGGAGATAGAAAATCGGTACGCGCCCGATGTTGAACGTAGCCGAGGAGAGGAACATGTCCTGTCCCGGAAGAATGAGAATGGATTGAGCAGAGATTGACGAGTAGGCATGTTTAGGGTTGGAGGTGATCGTCCCCTCGTCGAATATGACGGACCCCCCGCTCAGATACGTAAGCCTCTCGCCGGATGTGGAGAACGTCACCTTCTTCTTCTCGCTGTTCTCCCTCTCCGTCTCCGTCGAGCCGTCCGTTATCAGGATATCCATATTGTCCCAGCTTACGGTGAGGATATCCGCTTCAATCTCCTTTATTGCGGCGTCTTCATCACTGTCGGTGTACTTCGCATTCCCCAGGGCCGTGAGAATCTTCTTCTCGGTATCGACTATGACGTTCGACGCACTGAGAGTGCGCTTCGGAGTATTGGCGGATGTGAAGTCGATGACAACGCTTCCGGAAACAATGAAGACAGATGCAGTTGACTCGACGGAAGAAGCCGAGTTGATGGAGATTGTATATGAACTCTCCCCTTCCCCGTTCTCTTCCCCGGTACTCTCTTTCTCAGGCACTGAGTATTCCGTGTAGCCGTAGTAGTCGTAAAGCCTTCCTCTTATGTCGTCGTCGCTGCCTTCAGTCGAAAGAGAACGGGCTGCGGCCATCGATGAAAGAAGAGATGAGGAAGCGTAATATATCGTCTCCACGCTTACGGCGGGGAGAGAAGAGACAAGGATTGATAATATTACTAAAAGAATTAATCCTTTCTTCACTTCTTTGAGAGATACTTCCTCAGATAATAACCCGTTGCGCTCTGAGGGGAAAGAGAAACCTCTTCCGGTGTTCCGGAGGCAACAATCGTTCCTCCCTCGTCTCCCCCTTCGGGGCCGAGGTCGACTATGTAGTCCGCTTCCTTGATGACATCGAGGTTGTGTTCGATGACGACGACGGTATTGCCCTGGTCGACGAGTCTCTGCAGTACCTCGAGAAGTTTCTTGACGTCCGCAAAGTGCAGTCCCGTCGTGGGCTCGTCGAGTATGTAGAGCGTGCGGCCCGTCTGTACCTTGCTCAGTTCCAGTGCGAGCTTCACTCTCTGTGCTTCTCCTCCCGAGAGCGTGAGTGCGCTCTGGCCGAGCGTTATGTAATCCAGTCCGACATCCATCAGTGTCTGGAGCTTACGCCTTATCTTCGTATGATTCTGGAAGAACTCATAGGCCTCCCTCACGGTCATGTCGAGTACGTCGCTTATGTTCTTTCCCTTGTACGTGACGGCAAGCGTCTCCCTGTTGTACCTCTTTCCCTTGCAGACATCGCACCTCACGTAGACATCGGAGAGAAAGTGCATCTCGATCTTTATCGTGCCGTCACCAGAGCAGTTCTCGCACCTCCCTCCGGGAACGTTGAAGGAGAAGCGCCCAGCCGTGTAGCCGCGTGCCTTCGCTTCATTCATGGATGCGAAGAGCTCGCGGATCGGACCGAAGAGGTCGATGTATGTTGCGGGATTCGAACGCGGCGTGCGTCCTATCGGGCTCTGGTCGATGTCGACGAGCTTGTCGATGTTCTCCAGCCCCGTTATCGTCTCGTAACCGTCCTTCTTCTCGGGTTTCCCCCTGAGGCTGCGCTTTATCGCGGGCTGGAGTATCTCATTGAGGAACGTAGACTTACCCGAGCCCGAAACTCCGGTTATGCAGATGAACTCTCCCAGCGGCAGTGTCACGTTTATACCCTTGAGATTGTTCTTGCGGCAGCCGGTGATTCTGATTGTCTTCCCGTTGCCCTTCCGTCTCTTTCCCGGAACATCGATTGTAAGTTTCCCAGAGAGGAACTGACCCGTAATCGAATCGGGATTCTTCTCGATTTCCTCCGGCCGCCCTTCGGCAATGACATGCCCTCCGTTGACACCGGCTCCCGGCCCCATGTCGACGACATAGTCGGCAGCGCGGATCGTATCCTCGTCGTGTTCGACGACAAGGACGGTGTTTCCCAGTTCCCTGAGGCGCTTGAGAGTGTCTATCAGCTTCTGGTTGTCCCTCTGATGGAGCCCTATCGATGGCTCGTCGAGGACGTAGAGAACTCCCGAGAGAGCCGAACCGATCTGGGTTGCGAGTCTGATCCGCTGGCTCTCTCCGCCCGAGAGAGTCTGGGCGTATCTGAAGAGAGTGAGGTAGCCCAGCCCCACCCTGTCAAGAAACTTAAGGCGGGAGAGTATCTCCTTGAGGATCTGACTCGAAATAGTCTTCTCGTTCTCGGAGAGGGGAAGATTCTTGAAGAAGACGAGAGAATCACGGACACTCATCTTCGTTGCTTCGATTATATTTAGACCGTTGACCTTTACGGAGAGGGCCTCCTTCTTGAGTCTGTCTCCGTGACAGGAAGTACAGGTGATCTCGCTCATGTACTGGTCGTAGAATGTCATCATACCCATGCTCTCCGTCATCCGTCTGCGGCGCGTGAGCTCGGGGATTATTCCCTCGTACTCCTTGTGCTGTACATATGTCTTACCATTCGAAGAGGAAGCAGTGTAGCTGTAGTCGAGCTTGTCGCCTCCTCCGTAGAGCATAATGTTCATGAACCATTCGGGAAGTTCGGAGAAAGGCTTCGAGAAGTCGAAACCGTAGTGTCTGAAGAGTGCCTCGAGTCCCGAGCGGTAGGTCTTCGCAGTGGGGCTGTGTGTTGCGATTGCGCCCTCGGCATAGGAGAGATTCCTGTCGGGGATTATCTTGTCCGCGTCGAACTCCTCGCGGTAGCCGAGTCCGTTGCACTCCGGGCACGCTCCGAGCGGAGAGTTGAAAGAGAAGAGCCTCGGCTCGGGATCAGGAATCGCAATACCGCAGTCGGGACAGGAGTTCTTCTCGTTGTAGAGCTCCCTCTTTCCTTCGTCGAGAAAGTTCACTTCAATGAGCCCCCCCGACATTTCGGCAGCCTTCTCGACGGCTTCGCTTATCCTCGTTCTTGCCTTCGGATTGTTGCGCACCCTGTCGACTACGACAGAAATATTGTGCTTGACATTCTTTTCAAGAGAAGGAAGTTCGTCCTCGAGCGAGTACATGGTGCCGTCTATTTCCACCTTCTGGTAGCCCGTCTTCTTCGCGTCCTCCAGAAGAGCCCTGAATTCCCCCTTCTTCCGTCTTGCGACGGGGCTGAGGATTATGAGTTTCCCGTCCTCGGGATGTGAGAATATGAAGTCGATTATCTGGTCGACGGTGACTTCCTCGATTTCACGACCGCACCTTGGACAGTATATCTTACCGATTCTCGCCCAGAGAAGACGGTAGTAGTCATATATCTCGGTAACCGTTCCGACAGTCGAACGCGGGTTGCGGTTCGTGGACTTCTGCTCTATCGCTATTGCAGGACTGAGACCTTCGATGGAATCGAGGTCCGGCTTCTCGAGGCGTCCGAGGAACATTCTCGCGTAGGAAGAGAGGGATTCCATGTATCTTCTCTGGCCCTCTGCGAAAATCGTATCGAAGGCAAGCGAGCTCTTTCCCGAGCCCGAAAGGCCGGAGATTACTACAAGACTGTTCTTCGGAATCGTAATGTCGACGTTCTTGAGGTTATGCTCCCTCGCGCCCTTCACTATGATGTTATCTGTCATTGTCAAGTGCCTCGAAGAGGAGAGCTTCGGCTTCATCGGCGTTGTCAGCCGTTCTGTAGAGCTCTCCCTTTCTGTAGATGAAGACCTTTCTTCCGTTGCCGGTAACGGCATAGTCGGCGTTGTGCGCTTCACCCGGACCGTTAACGGAGCATCCCATGACTGCTACGGTAATGGCCCTGTCAATAGTGAGAAGTCTGTCTCTCACCCTCTCGACGAAGCCTACGGAATCGAAGGTGTGACGGCCGCACCTGGGACAGGCGACGAGTCTCACTCCGCTCTTTCTGAGACCGAGGGTCCTCAATATCTCGGTACCGCATAGGATCTCGTCCTCGAGCGTTCCGTTTATGGAGACTCTCATCGTGTCCCCGATATGCTCACTCAGCAGGTTTCCGAGTGCCCACGTGGATCTGACCGATGACGTTATCGCATTCCCCGCCTCCGTGACTCCGATATGAAGCGGATAGTCACTCCTTTCACTGAAGAGACGGTACGCCTTCAGAGTCTTCTCTATGTCACTCGACTTGAGAGATACGACTGTATTCGTGAATCCCCAGCCCTCGAAATCAGAGATATACTCGAGAGCCGTATCGACCATGAGGGAAGCTTCATCAACTCCTTTATCATGCTTCGGAAGAGAACCGGTGTTGAGTCCTATCCTTATACACCTTCCCTCGTTCTTTGCTCTCTCGACGATTTCCTTCGTCTTCCATCTGTCCCCGATGTTGCCGGGGTTGATTCTTATCTTGTCGGCTCCGCACTCGAGTGCCTCGAGAGCCATGCGGTAGTCGAAGTGGATGTCGGCAACGACGGGAATCGGGGAATGCTTCACGATGTATGTGAAATTCTCCCTGTCGAGGGACGAGACGTAACTGAACCGTATGATGTCACAGCCCATCGACTGGAGCCTGTAGATTCTCTTTACGACCGTCTCCGGGTCTATATCGTTTATCCTGTCATCGTACATGGTCTGGACTCTGACGGGAGCCTCTCCCCCGATTTCAAGTCCTCTGACGAAAGCGCTTCTTCTGGAATACATCAGTTATTTCTCCAGACTCTGATCACAGAGCCCTCCGACGGCTTTGCCACCATCGGTTCACCGGGGAGATAGAGGACGAACTCCCCCTCTCCCGCTGTCATTACGGCAAGAACCTCCCTGTTGTCCCTGTTCTCCCTCCAGCCTGTGGCAAAGGACGATGTGCCCTTCTCTACAAGGAATACGGTAGTGGAATTTCTGTCGACGACGAATGATGAGTATTCACCGGAGAGTTCGCTTTTCTCCACGGAAAAGGAGGAGAGCGAATCATCGAGTCCCAGATAACGGGAGAAGTTTTCTTTCTTGTCCTTAAGCATTACCTGAGTCTAGCAGAATAGACTACTTTTTCCAATTGTCGGATGGACGGCTGAAGGCTTTTTCTCCGAGAAAGGAAACATGATCGTCATGCGCCTCGACGTGTCTGAGACCGGAATCGAGGATGATTACGGCATTGAGGTCGTCATCGATTACGACGACGGATCCATCCTTACGGGTAAGCACGTGGCCATCGAAGAAGGAATCGGAGAGTATCTTCAGAAGAGAATCGAATTCGTCGGTTACGAAAACAGCAGCCGAGGCTAAAGTGCGGCTGAAGGTGAAATCAGAGGGAAGAGAAAGCCTCTCTTTCCACTCGTCTTCCGTCCACACTTCGAGTCCGTTATCGAATACGGCATGACCTCCGTCTGCGAGAGGAGACGAAGAGAAAAGCCGCGAATAGAAGGCGACAGCGCGTCTGAAGTCGGTAACCGTTACATTGAATCCATCTGCTCTCATGGTACTCTCCTTCTTAAGTGTACCACCCGTTTACTCCGCTGTCCCGTTCTAATTCGGGACAAAAGAAATGAGGCACCCCGGAAAGATGCCCCATGTGTAAACATAAAGGTTATCAGTTGTTGAGAACGAGGAGGCTGAACACGAGTGTGAAGAGAGCAACCGTCTCGATGATACCGATTACGATGAAGTACTTTGCAGTACCCTTTCCTGTCTCTGCGAGAGCATCTGCGCTTGCTGCAGCGACCTTGCCCTGGAAGAGAGCGGAGATTCCGATGACGGCACCTGCGAAAGCGCCGATGAAGAGGCTCATGAGTCCGTATGCAAATGTCGGAGTTGCGAGCTTTGCAGCGATGAAGTTACTCAGAAGGAAACCGTAGATGGTCTGTGTGAGCGGAGCACCGGCGAAACCGACCATGATGAACGGATCCTGCTTGCCGTTGATGTAGCACTTCTTCCATCCGCCGACTGCTGCGAGAGATGCCTTGACTGCGCCGAAACCAGAGCCTACTGCAGAGAAGCAGAGAGCACATGCCATACCGATGTAAATTAAGAAACTGTAATCCATTTTTAACTCCTTTGAGTTTCTCAGACTAAATTACCACCCTTCAGTGAAAAGGGTTCATATTTGTATCCGGACCATTCGACTCCTACCTGTCCGGAGAATTCCATGATGTTGAGTCTTACACCGTGAACGATGATAGACAGAAATCCCATTACAAGATTAACCGCATGTCCCAGAATCAGAACCAGGATTCCCAGGGGAATCGTGAAACCGCTCATCATGCCTTCAGCCATGCCGTTGAACGACTGTGCAATTGCAAGGGAGGCAAGTCCGACAGCAAAGAGTCTTATATAACTCATTACGTTGGAGAAACATGAAATGGTATCGAGAAAGTTTGTGAAGAAGGACCCGAGGGATTCCTTTATTCCCTGTCCCAGCGGCTTACCGGGCTCGCAGGAAGCAAAGAGACACACAAGGACGAAGCCCGCTGCGACTCCTGCTGCCACCTTTCCCAGCGGAATGTCGGCATCGACAACGAGGTAGAGCGACAGAAGGTAGAGGAGAATCGTATTCATCAGCCATCCGAAATCGGAGAGAAGAGAGATATCCTTCTTCTTTATCTTGTCGAATATGCAGAGAGCACGTGCAAGGCCGAGGTGTATTGCACCCAGCGAGAAGCAGAAGCTCATCATGTTGTTCTGCACCACCGTGCTGTCCATGTTGAACATCTCGGGGAAGTTCGTGAGTTCGGGAATTACGAAGAGCTTCAGGAAAGGAAGCTTCTCGAGAATGATCCCGCTTCCGAACCAGGTTCCCGTAAGTGCGCCCCATACAACCGTTGCGCCGCTGAAGATGTAGAGAAGCGCATTCATGTCCGAGCACTTCCTGCTCTTCACGTTGAGAGCGACCCCTCCCAGAAGGAGCAGCAGTCCGTAGCCGGCATCACCGAGAATCATGGCAAAGAAGAGAGACATGAAGACAAGGAAGTAGAGGGAAATATCCATCTCCCTGTAACCCTGCACGAGTCCCAGTGCGTCATAGAGCGGCTGGACGTACTTTATGAATCCCCTATGCTTCATCAGGGTCGGAGGATTGTCCTCGTCGCCCGGGTCGTCGATTATGTACCCCAGTCCGTTTTCAGAACAGTATGACTTGAATTTCTCCGTATCGTCGGCGGGAATGTAGCCCGAGATGTACGCGACTTCATCCTCTTCCTGTACGGTTGCACCGACACGGCGGAAGAATATCTCCTCCTCGTTCTTCTTCACGAGAGATCTGATTGCATCCGTGTACTTCACGCTCTCGCGGTAGATTCCCTCGATTTCCTCGAGTCTCTTCCCGTTCACGAAGTATTCGTTCTCGAGATCCGAGAGACGGGAGGACGGAAGTACTATCTTCTGTGCGGCGATCCCCGCACTCAGAGACGAGTTCACGAGTGCGATGCATTCACTCCTGCTCTCTGTCTTCAGACTGATGAAATTAACGCTTTCGTCCGCATCCAGCTTTTCCTTCTCCTTCTTTCCGACGTAATAGAAGGATAATTCAATTCCATGCTGAGACAGCGTTCTTATCTCTGCGGGATCGAAATCTCCGAGAGGCTTTATGCGTTCTATCTCGGCACTCAGTGCCCTGTTCTTCTCACCAAGCGTCGTCTCCTCGTTCATCAAGGAAAGAAGAGACGATGAGAGGGCGCGGACTTTTTCGTCGTCAAGAGCTTCCTGTACTACGGGATTCTTCCTGTCCCGGTAGCCGTCAAGGAACGAGAGAACCCTGCTGAGCTCTGTATCCTCACTCTCGAGTGCGACAGCGGACTGAGTCTTCGAGACGACGTTCTCGACGTGCACGAGTCCGAAGCGCCTGAGAGAAGTGACAGTCTTCATTCTGTCCCTTGCTGCCGACAGGATGGTGATTTTCTTCATAGGTGTTATCATTTCTAGCTTACCCTCACCATCTTCTTCTTGGCAATCTTTCCTCTCACGACAGCACTTACCTGCTGATCCTGCAGATAGATTCCTATCACTCTTATATTCTCCTTCGTCTGGGGAATCCTGACCTTTTCAAAGAGATTGACTCTCTGTGTCGTAGTCCTCAGCTCCTTCGAGAGAATTCTTATTCTTTCCTCGAGGACAGCTATGATGGCGTCGTAGCGGGCATTGTCACGCAGGGACACCAGAGCCCGGTCAACCCACAGCGGATACTCCCTCAGGTCGTAGTCTATGTCGTTGAACTCCAGAGAGTTGAAGACAGGGACCGTAACGCCCGCGACATTACCCTTCGTGATGCTGATCTCCTTTATGGAAATAAGATTTCCGATAGAACGTGCCGGGTCGAACTCCCTGTTGCCTCCGTATACGGCAATCCAGGAGTCGATGGAAGAGACATGCTCTCTCTGCTCCGCTCTTATCTCCTCAATCTCCTTCTCCGACTGTCGTATGACGACCTGGAGCTGCTGCTTCTTGAGCTGGAGAGTGGGAAGATAGCGCTGGAACTGCTTGAGGGAGTCCTTCTGCTTCTTCTGCTCGTTCTTTGTCAGTTTTATCTTAGCCATTTCACATCCTTACTTCGGCCAGTACTTGTTTATGAGGTCCGTCTTGAGAGGAGTCTCCTCCTTTTCGAAACACTCGGCGAGAATCTTCCATCCCGTGTCGAGAGCCTCCTCGAGGGGGATGTTGACGGAGAGATCCATGAGCTTCTTCTCGAAGAGGTCTCCGTACTTGAGAAGCTTCTCGTCCCAGTCGGACATCATGAAGCCCATGCTCTTCTTCTCAAGGGAATCCTTGTAGGAGGAATAGAGCTTGATCATACCGTCCATGAGTGCACGGTGGTCGTCACGTGTCTTACTGTTGACGTTCTGCTTGAGACGCGACAGACTTCCGAAAGGCTCGATCCTTCCGCCCTTGAGGTAGTACTGACCTTCGGTGATGTACCCCGTGTTGTCGGGAATCGGGTGTGTGACATCGTCGCCCGGCATCGTCGTGACACCGAGAATCGTGACAGAACCCGCACCGTCGAAGTCGACTGCCTTCTCGTAGCGTGAAGCAAGCTGGGAATAGAGATCACCGGGGTAACCACGGTTCGAAGGAACCTGTTCCATGGTGATTGCCGTCTCCTTGAGAGCATCGGCGAAGTTCGTCATATCTGTAAGAAGGACAAGAACCTTCCTGCCCTGGAGAGCGAACTGCTCGGCAACTGCAAGTGAGAGGTCCGGTACAAGCGTGCATTCGACTGTCGGGTCGGATGCCGTATGAACGAACATGACCGTTCTCGAGAGAGCACCGCTCTTCTCGAGCGTATCCTTGAAATAGAGATAGTCGTCGTACTTGAGTCCCATGCCTCCGAGTACGATGATGTCGACCTCTGCCTGCATGGCGATACGTGCAAGAAGCTCGTTGTACGGCTCACCCGAGATACTGAAGATAGGAAGCTTCTGTGATTCGACGAGTGTATTGAAGACGTCGATCATCGGGATTCCCGTTCTGATCATGTTGCGGGGGATTATACGCTTTGCCGGGTTTACCGACGGTCCGCCGATTCTGACCATGTTGTCGTCGAGCTCCGGGCCGTTGTCCCTGGGCTTTCCGGCACCGTCGAATACTCTTCCAAGCAGGTTGTCACTGAAGGAGACCCTCATCGGAACACCGAGGAATCTCACTGCAGCATCCGTGGAAATACCGTTGGCGCCGCTGAAAACCTGCAGCGATACGAGCTCTCCGTCGAGCTTGATGACGTTGGCGTATGAAGAACCGGTCGGAGTTGTCACGAGAGCGAGGTCTCCGCTTCTGACGCCTTCTGCACGTACGGTGATGACGTTGCCGACGATTGATTCGATTTTAGTATATACCTTCTGCATAGCTTATCTCTCCTTCTGTGTGAAGAAGGATCTGATTTCCTTCTCGATTTTTCCGTATGCCGGGTCGTCCTCTCTCGTACCGTTCCAGTCGAGGAACTTCTGCCTGAGAGTATTGAAGAAGCTTCTGGCTTCCTTCTTGTCCGAAAGCGCGAAGTCCGCTCTGAGGATTTCAAGAAGTACGGAGAATACATGCTTCTGTCTGTCGACGGAGACTGTGGCGTCAACGGGGTCGAAGGAGTTCTGCTGATAGTAGCAGGAATCGACGAACTCGCCCTTCTGATAGATCACGTAATCGTCAAGTGTCGTTCCCTCCTCGCCTACGACCTTCATCATCTGGTTGATCTCGCTGCCGCGTCTGACGAAGGAATATGCATACGAAACATCCTTCTTGTCTATGATACCCTCGTACTTCGACCAGGATTCGAGCGGGTCGATGGCAGGATACTTTCTTGCATCGCTTCGCTCTCTCGAGAGACCGTGGAATGCTCCGACGACCTTGAGGGTTGCCTGTGTGACCGGCTCCTCGAAGTTACCGCCCGCGGGAGATACCGTACCGCCGATTGTGACGGAACCGAAGGAACCGTCCTTCAGTCTTACCTTTCCCGCTCTTTCATAGAATTCGGCGATTCGGCTTTCCAGGTATGCCGGGAATGCCTCGTCTCCCGGGATTTCCTCGAGTCTGCCGCTCATCTCTCTCATTGCCTGGGCCCAGCGTGAAGTACTGTCGGCAAGTAGAAGTACGTCAAGTCCCATGTTTCTGTAGTACTCGGCCATTGTTACAGCCGTGTAGACGGATGCTTCACGTGCCGCGACGGGCATGCTTGATGTGTTGCAGACGATGATGGTTCTCTCCATGAGGGAGCGTCCGGTTCTCGGGTCAATAAGTTCGGGGAACTCCTTGAGTGTTTCGACGACCTCACCCGCACGTTCACCGCAGGCTGCGATGATGACTATGTCTACATCGGCGTTCTTGCTCGTCAGATGCTGAAGAACCGTCTTCCCCGCACCGAAAGGTCCCGGGATACAGTATGTTCCGCCCTTTGCGACGGGGAGGAAGGTATCGATGAGTCTGATCTTCGTGACCATCGGCTCATCGGGTCTCAGCCTCTCGCTGTAGCCCCTGATAGGAACCTTGACGGGCTGGGTGATGATCATCGAAAGCTCCTTTCTCTCTCCCTTCCTATTCTCGATAGTGCAGATCGTGTCCTTGGCATGGTATCTTCCGTCCCCGACGATTGACGTGATCTTCCATTCACCGTTAAGCGTGAACGGAACGAAGATGCGGTGCGTGAAGAGAAGCTCCTTGACTTCTCCGAAGCTGTCACCTGCAAAGACCGTGTCTCCGACCTTCTTCGTGACTTTGAGATCCCATTCCTTATCGGGAATCGGATCGAGGTAGACTCCTCTCTGGAGGAAGAATCCGCACTTCTCTGCAAGCTGCGGCAGCGGGTTCTGGAGGCCGTCGTAGACCTGTGTCAGAAGGCCCGGACCGAGCTCGACAGAGAGCATGGCTCCCGTGAACTCCACTCTGTCTCCGACTGCGAGACCGGATGTATCTTCATAAACCTGCAGGTCGGCAACGCTTCCGGTGACACGGATGACCTCTCCCTTGAGGCTTTCGTTACCGACGAGAATGAAGCCGACTTCGTTCTTGATTACAGTGTCGTCAAACTTTACCTTGACGAGGTTGCCGTTTACACCGACGACGCTGCCGGTTTTATTACTCATAAGTTACTCCTTAAGGAAATATCTTTTCTGATTTCCTGATAAAGTCGATCGAACTCCTCTCTTCCCTTTTCTCTGTCGAACGAGGAAACACGTTCCTTGATCTGCAGCAGCAGACCGTAGACGATGAGGGCATCGAGCGAGAACTGCGATTCCACCGTATGTGACGACAGGAAAGAGAAGTATTCGCCGAGTACCGCCTTCTCCGCTTCGAGGGGGTTGTCCATACTGACGATTGCTTCGGCCTTTCTCTGTATCTCGTCACTCTGGGCGCATCGGGCGTTGTATTCGTCCTTTCTGATTCCTTTCTTCTTCGCACGCTCCTGGGTGATGTACTCGTTCAGAGAGTAGTTGAAATCATCCCAGTCCGAGATGATGCGGTTACTCACCTTCTCCTTTTCATGATCGAAGGAAGCCTTCTTCAGAACAGAGTAGTCCTTCACCGAAAGCTGTTCGGATGCGAGAGACAGGAAGGTCTCGTAGCTCATCGGAGCCTCACGGTCGAGGGAAAGATAAGGTAGCGATGCGATAAAATAGATGTACTCAGCCACCGCTCTTCCCCTTTAGATGAGTTCCCTCACCGATGATGAGAGATACGGGTAGAGAAGCTTCGTGACTTCGTCGTCGGAGAGGTCGATGAACGCCCTTCCGTCCTTTGCAATCACCCTGAATCCGCCCCCCAGAGATGAAGAGAACGAAAGTTCGACACCCCTTGAGAGTGAAGATGCAAGCTCCTGGGCAAGGGACGAGGCAACAGCCTTCCGTTTCTCTTCGGGAAGCTCGACTGTGACATCACCCTTGAACTCTGCTTCGATTACGGTCTTCAGAAGGTCTCTGAGAAGATTCCCGTCGAAAGCTTCCTTCACCCTGGCGTCGAGAAGAGTCTGGATCTTGCCTTCGACTTCCTTTCTGAAGGAGAGCGAGAGGTCGCGTGCAGCCATCTTCAGCGACTCGGAAAAGCTTTCCTTTTCCTTCTCGAGCCGGCGCATTCCGTCCGCTATCAGCCTGTCCCTTTCGGCATTGGCCTCACGGATGATTGTCTCGGCCTTCTTCTCGGCTTCCTCGATTATCTTCCTGCTTTCATTTGTGGCACTGTCGATGCCGTCTTTCTTTATGGAATTGATTAAATCCTGTATCTGCTGTTCCATGTATAAAAAACCTCTTGTGTTAGTCTAACTGTTCGAAAATCAAAAATAAAGCACCATTATCGTAAAAAAAGTCGGTTTTCTTCTAATTATCCCTCTATTTTTTCCTTTTTTCCTACCGATTCACTCACAAAGCCGAAATGTATAGAATGGAGGCATGGCTATTCCTAAAGAATTTCTCAGAACAGATAAAATTAGAGCGATATGTATCATCAGGAATCTCAAGACAGACGAGTGCTACCTCTATGCAACCGGAGACGCCGTCAGGTCATACGGCGACGAACGCTTCAGACTCGACATAGGCCTCCATCCCTGCCGGTCACTTCAGGATGCGTATTCTTCACTCGGTCTCGAACTCTTCACAATAGAAATAGAGACGGAGGCAGGAGAGAACGAAGACCTCGGAGAGCTTCTCGAGAAGAGAAAACAGTACTACCTGGATAACGGCAGAAAGCTCTATGAATAATAATAAAGGGGACGGTTTCCCGTACCCCTGATGTCATCTGTTCCTTTCCCTGTCCTTCCTTATGAGGGCTCTGACTCCCTCGACAGCGACGCGGATCGCAGTGTCCGTATCGTGAAGCTTGGGGTTGTCGAGTCCCTTTTTCTCCCTCTCCTGGTTGCCGACTACGAAGAATGCGCTGCCGCAGCGTGCTCCGAGATATGAGGCAACCGTGAAGAGCGCGGCGCTCTCCATTTCGGAAGCAAGTACTCCCAGCCTCTTCCAGGCCTCCCACTTCTGTTCGAGTTCGTAGCTCACCGGCATAAGCTCCGGGTTGTGCTGACCGTAGAAGCTGTCCTTGCACTGCACGACTCCCGTGTGGTATCTTACGCCGACCTTCTCCGCGCCTTCCCTGAGGGCTTCGACGACATCGAAGGACGCGACGGCGGGGAACTCGATCGGAGCATACTCCCTGCTTGTGCCCTCCATTCTCACCGCCCCGGTTGCGATGACGCAGTCGCCCCCGATAACAGGAAGCGCAATACCGCCGCAGGTTCCCATTCTCACGAATGTATCAGCACCGCACTTGTAGAGTTCCTCCATGGCAATCGAGGCGCTCGGGCCTCCGATTCCCGTGCTGGTGACACTGACGGGTACGCCTTCGAGACTCCCGGTGTATGTCACGAACTCCCTGAAATCCGAAACGAACCGTGCATCATCAAGATACTTCGCAATAAGCGGGACACGCTTGGGGTCTCCCGGGAGGATGACGTATCTTCCGACGTCTCCCTTCTTTATTCTGAGATGGTACTGTATTCCCGTACCGTTCATGTAATCAGACATTGTATGTCAGCTCCTTGTTGGTGATTCAAGTTTAACTCACCGGGAAGAGTTTGTAAAAACCAATTTCACTTGAAACCCCGAATCGTTATAATCCACTTTCATGAAGAAAACGTATTCATCCCTCATACTTCTTCTGACTGCCCTCATCTGGGGCCTGGCATTCGTTTCGCAGAGCGAGGCAAGCGGCGTCGTGGGGCCACTGGGGTACAACGGCCTCAGGATGATTCTCGGATCTCTCGTCCTCCTGCCCCTCTTCATAACGGAAACAAGGAGAAAGGACAAAGAGTATTTCAGGAGTCTTTTCAGAGACGGCGCTCTCTGCGGCCTCCTGCTCGGAACGGCATCGTTCTTCCAGCAGTGGGGAATCGGATACACAAGTGCGGGAAAGGCGGGATTCATCACTTCCCTCTATATTCTCATAGTTCCCGTCGTTTCACTCTTCCTCGGAAGGAAAAACTCTCCCAGGACATGGATATGTGTCCTTACGGGACTTGTGGGAGCATTTCTTCTCTCCGTCAGCAGCAGTGAGGGAATAGGGAAAGGCGACGCACTCGTATTCGTATGCGCAGTCGTCTTCGCTCTCCACGTACTTACAATCGACAGGGTCGGAAAGAAATACTCGGGGCCCGAGCTTTCGTGCGTGCAGTTCTTCACGGCGGGAGCGGGAGCATTCATTCTCTCTCTTCTCTTCGAGGACAATACAGTAAAGGAAATGGAAAGCGCCCTCATTCCGATTCTCTACGGCGGAATCGGGTCCTGCGGCATTGCATACACACTTCAGATAATCGGCCAGAAGGACACTCCACCGACGAAGGCAACTCTGATTCTTTCTCTCGAGAGCGTATTCTCCGCCGTCGGAGGAGCGGTGCTGCTTCACGAAAGAATGCAGCCGAAGGAGATAACCGGATGCGTGATTCTCTTCATATCTGTTCTGATTGCCCAGCTACCGGAAAAGTCTAGTCCCTCTTCAAGGTGACGTAGGTCTTACCCATTCCCCCGTCCTCGGGAAGGGCGAAGCGGTAATCGGAGACATACCTGTTTCTCTTGAGGTACATGTGAACACCCTTCTGGAGTATTCCGTCACCGTAGCCGTGTATGACAGAAAAGCTCAGAAGTCCCGAAAGTAGAGCAGCCTCTATCTGGTCGTCGAGAACCTTCTCGGTCTCTGCAAGCGTGAGCCCTCTTACATCGAGTTCGTACTTTGCCTTCTTCTTCTCCGATGTGAATGAAGATACGTCCACCTTCAGGGAAACGGGCTCGGCATGAACCATATCCCTTCTCCTTATCTTCATCCTCAGTCCGTTCTCGAAGGAGACGAGTGCAGTTCTTTCGTCCGGCAGGGATATGATTCTTCCTCTCGTACCGCCGCTTCCGCAGAGTACGTCGTCTCCGATTCTGAATGAGGAGACATCACATTCCTTCTCCTCGTTCTCCTCCTTCTTTTCGAGGTCCTCCCTTACTTCCTTTTCCTTGTCCTCGACCTTCTTGATGAAGGCCTTCACATCCCTCGTCTTCTCCTTTGTAAGAGTACCGGTTCTGACGGCCTTCACCAGGTTCTCGAGTTCGCGGCGCGATGATGAAAGATAGTCGTTGAGTTCCTTCAGACCTTCCTTCTCAGCCGAGAGAAGAGCCGAGGAGAGTTCCTTCTCCTTCTCCTCCATTCTCCTTCTCTCGTTCTCGAGAGCCCTCTTCTCCGTGCTGAGCTCGGACATCTTCCTGTCGAGCGTCCGCGACTTGGAGAGAAGAGAGGTTATGATCGATGTCGAGGTGCTGCTCTCCTTCGAGATGTTGTCCTTTGCGTCGTCGATAATCTCCTTCGGCATTCCCTCACGTCTTGCCGTACTCACGGCATGGCTGTCACCGGGAATCCCTTCGAGAACCCTGTATGTCGGAAGAGACGTCTTCATGTCGAACTCCATCGAGGCGTTCATCATGTTCTCCTCGCTGTAGGCATAGCTCTTGACAGTATTGTAGTGTGAGGTGCAGACGGCAAGTGAGACACGTGAGGAAAGGTACCTCAGTACCGCAAGCGACAGCGCTGCCCCCTCGACGGGGTCGGTACCGGACCCCAGTTCATCGAGAATAACGAGTGACCTCTCTGTCGTATGCTTTGTGATGTATGCGATATTCGCCATGTGTGACGAAAACGTCGATGCTTCGTCCTGAATGCTCTGTCCGTCTCCGATATCCGTGAAGACAGAGTCGAAGTACGGGAGTGTACTCTTCTCCGATGCGGGAATGAACGTGCAGATCTGGTTGAGAAGAGAGAGAAGCGCAATCGTCTTCATAGTCACGGTCTTGCCGCCGCAGTTGGCACCCGAGAGCACGAGAACCTTGGTAGAGGAGGAGATATGTACTGTTACGGGGACAGCCCTGCTTCCCAGAAGAGGATGGACCGCTTCTATGAGGACTATGTCATCACCCTTCTCTATGTGGCGGCATCTGTTCTTCATCGCCCACAGTGCGAATGAATAGTGAAAACTGAAGGAGGTGACGTAGTCAGTCATTTTCCTGAGGAACGGAATTATCCCCCTCACCTTCTCGCTTAGAGAGTGGAGTATCTTTATCTTCTCGAGTCTGATGGCCTCCTCTGCAAGCACCACCCTGTTGTTGAGGTCCACGAGTTCGAAGGGCTCGACGTAGGTAGTCGAACCTGACTGACTCTGTCCCGAAACGTAGTACTCACCGCTTCTCTTGTCCTTCGAGAAGATCGGGATGACGACTCTTTCGTTACGGTAGATCGGGTTGTCGTTCTGGACAATCTGACGGTTCGAGGAGATGAATGACAGGGAATAGCGGTATCTTTCGCTCTTGACGTCGTCTCTTTTCTTTATGAGGGGAAGAAGACGCGGATGATTCGGATTCACCTGCCCCTCGATGTCGAGGGAGGAGAGTATGTCTTCCCCCGTCTCCTCGAGATACGGTGTTATGAGTTCGTCCTTCTTTTCGAATCTCAGAAGTATGAACGCCGAGTGCAGGAACTCACCGGAGCTGTAGATAAGCTCTCCGGGTATGTCCTGATGCGATGATTGAGCGGCTGAAAATAAAGGAGCGAGGGACGGAAAGGCTTCGAGGGGATTGCCGCCTTCGAGTCTGTTCATGAGTTCGTCTATGCGGACGTATCGCCTATGGAGTTCCGCTTCGTCTGTCGTGACCAGGTCGGGTGTGATATAGTCCCGGCCCTCGGGGGAAAGCGAATACTTCCTTACGGATTCGAGAATCGTGTCGAGTTCTGTGTCCCGTACTGTCCTTTCTCTCATTTCCTTCCTCCTCTGCCGTACTTCGGTCTGAGAAGCGAAACGGACTCGAGCGTCTTGAGATAGCTGAGATATCTGTCGGGATGTATTTTCCCCTCCTCAAGGAGTCCGGGTACCCTGCACCCGGTCTCGCCGTTGTGGAGGCAGTCGGGATACTGACAGTTGCATGCCCTGAACTCGGGGAAGGAGTTGCGTATCCCGATTTCATCCTCTATCGGAACCTGGATCTCCCTGACACCGGGAGTGTCTATGATTGTGAATTCCCCCCGGGAGAGGAATACGGAGTGGTTTGTCGTATGGCGTCCCCTGTTGTACTTCGAGCACAGGTCTCCGGTACGTAGTGATGAACCGAGAATGGTGTTAATGAGAGTGGACTTCCCCACTCCGCTCTGTCCGACGAAGCAGGCTGTCCTGCCTCTTATCATATCCTTGAGTTTCTCTATTCCCTGTCCCGACACACTTGAAACGGCAATGCAGCTGTAGCCGAGAGAGCGGTAGAGTTCGTAGCGCTCCTTCTCGTCCTCCGTAAGGCCGTAATCGATCTTGTTGAGTACGAGGATGATGTCGCTGTTGAATGTGCAGGTGATGGCTCTGTCGACAAAGCGCGGACGGAAGGGAGGAGAGAGAGCCGAGAATACAATGCATGTTATATCCTGATTGGAGGAGATGGTCTGGTTGCATCCGCTCTTGAAGTTGTATCTCACGAATGAGGACTTACGCTCCTCGACAGCGGTTATGAGCCCCTCCGTGTCACTGTAGGGTACGGCTTCGACCCAGTCGCCGACGACGACGGGATTGTACTCGTCATCCACTCCCCTGAGTTTCTTTCCCTTGATTCTGAGCGTGTACTCACCTCCGTCGGGAGAAAGCGCGGTATATATGTTATTTATCGATTTCAGTATCCTCAGTCTCATCTGAAGACAGACCTTCCTTCTGTAATATTTCAAGAATCCTATCCGGCAGAGGGGAACGGAAGACCATTCTCTCCCCCGTCCGGGGATGTGTGAAGACTATGCGGGAAGCATGAAGCATCAGAGTGGCGTCCGGGTACCCGGGGTCCCTTCTCGAATAGACTGCATCCCCGAGTACGGGATGTCCGACTGATAAAAGATGAACCCTTATCTGATGGGTGCGTCCCGTATAGATCCTCACCCTTAAAAGGGCATAATCCATGTTCTGACTTATGACACGGTATTTCGTGAGAGCATCCCTGCCTTCGCTTTTCTTCTCCGTTACCGTGAACTTCTTCCTGTTGTTCTTATCTCTCGTAATCCGCGAATCTATCACACCGGAAGACTGTGGAAAGAAGCCCTTCGCTACAGCCGTATAATACTTCTCGTTCGTGTGGGAGCTGAACTGTTCGGAGAGATTCTGATGAGCTTCCCGTGTCTTCGCAATCACCATAACGCCGGAGGTGTCACGGTCAAGCCTGTGAACGATGCCGGGTCTCGTGGAATCGTCGGATGTCGAGAAGTCTTCTCCGTAAAGCCCGAGGAGGGCATTCGCAAGAGTTCCGCTGCTGCATCCCGCCCCCGGGTGCACCGTCATTCCCTGCGGCTTGTTGATTACGAGTATGTCGTCGTCTTCATATATTATGTCGAGGGGAATGTTCTCGCTCTCGAGGCCTTCGAAGATCTCCTCGTCATAGCTGACAGAGACGCTGTCGCCCTCGCTGACAGAGGACGATTTCTTTCCCTCTCTTCCATTGATGAGTATTCTTAGACTGTCGAGGGAGAAAACGCTGCGTGGAATCGAAAGAGAAGATGATGCTACCCTGTCGACCCTTCCTTTTTCAGAAGATATGAATGAATATTCCCGTCTCTTCTTCAATCTGAAATCCGTCCTATAAGCCAGTCGAGTCCTGCAACGAAGAGCGAAAAGCCCGAAGCAATGCCGAGTGTCAGAAGTGCGTCCTTCTCTGTCGACTCGTAGGCGCCTATCACATTCATGTTCCTCAGCCCCGATACGGCAAAGGTTGCAAACGGAATCGTGAAGACGTAGGAGCCGAAGTAGAGAATCTCGGCTCGCCTCAGTTCGTTCGACCAGATCGGAAACTCTTCATCCTCGTATTCCTCGTATTCGTACTTCAGAGACGAATGTGTCAGCGTCTCTGAAAAGAGAGTCGAGAGGGAGAATGTGACGAGAAGGAGAATAATCAGCGCCCTCTTCATTTCAGGTAGTCCCTTGCGCCGAAGATAGCGCTGCCGATTCTGACTTCAGTGCTTCCGCACTCAATAGCGTCTCTCCAGTCCGCACTCATTCCCATCGAGAGAACCGAAAGTGGATAATCCCTCCCGATTTCATCAAAGAGTTCCTTCGTATATGAAAAGGCCTTTCTGTTTCTCTCCCTGTCGCCTCCGAGAGGTCCGACAGTCATCAGACCGATGAGATGTACATTCTTAAGTTCCTTCGCCCTGTCAACAGCCTCGAAGAGCTCGTCCCTGGTCCTGAATCCGGACTTCTGCTCCTCCCCCGAAGAATTTACTTCGAAGAGTATGTCCATGACCTTTCCGATTTCTGCGCACTCGGCGTCTATCTTATCAAGAAGCGGCACGGAGTCCACACTCTCTATCCTGTCGACAATCCTGACGGCCTTTCTGACCTTGTTTCTCTGAAGCTGTCCGATGAGGAACACCTTCATTCCATCCGGTCTCTCGGGAGGGAATTTCTCCGCTGTCTCCTGCACCCTGTTCTCACCGAAGAGTCTGCAGCCCTCGCTGTATGCTTCAAGTATGCTTTCGTAGGGTTTTGTCTTCGAGACGGCAAGGAGTGTAACGTTACTGTCGAGAGACTTCACTTCCTCCAGAATCTTCCTGTACTCACTCATTTCTTCCTCTGTCCTCGTTGATCTGTCTGACTCTGTCCCTGTATTCCCTTCTGAGCTTCTTCATGTTTTCCCTGTATTCCCTGACGGCTTCCTTTCTCTCTTCCGCCCACTTCTGCATGTGTGCTATCTGCTCCTTCATCTCACTGCGCTTTGCAGTAGCATTCGGGAAGGCCTTGAGAATACGGTTGTAGGTGAGAGAGAAGCGCATCTTCTGCTCGTTGAGCTCCTTCTCCATACGGCTTGCGTATTCCTTCTGGAAGTCGAGTCTGCCCTCCTTTGCATATTCCTTCGCCTTCTCCTGGATCTCCCTTGCCCTGTCGACGGCCTCTCTGAGAGCCTTCTTGAAGGCGCTCATCTTGATGACAGACATCGTGAGGTCGACTGCGAAGAGGATTCTGAGTACATCTGCAAGGTAATACTGGATTACATATGGAATGAGGTTGATGAGGGTGTCTATCCAGGGCTGCACAAGATACACAAGCGATATGCTCATGACGCCGAAGAGCGAGGAATTGAGAAGACATACCCTTCCGTTTATGTTGCAGAAGTGCTTCGAGTAATCCCAGAGCTTAATGGAGAATATCTTCTCAAGTCCCCATGAGCCTATGTACTCGACGATTGACGTGAGAATCATACCGAGTATGAAGACGAGAACCGGGAAGGACTTGAGGGGAATGAGACAGATGTTGACTATGAGGCCGCCGCAGCCGTAGATCGGGAGCCAGGGTCCGTAGAGAAAGCCGCGGTTCACGAGTTTACGCTGCCCGACAGAACAGTAGACAACTTCACAGATATATCCAATGAAGGCATAGATAACGAAAGTCAGAGTATATTGAGTAAGAAATTCCTCGGTCATATTCACCTCGTGAGTAGGATAATCAATAATCGCCCACATGTCGATAAGAGGCAAAAAAAATACCAGGATACCCTGGCTTGAGTGCTGGAGGATACAAGGATTGAACTTGTGACATCCTGCTTGTAAGGCAGGCGCTCTCCCGCTGAGCTAATCCTCCAAAAAAAAATTGTATGCGGTCGAGAGAACTCGAATCTCCAAGCCCGTTAAAGCACTAGCACCTCAAGCTAGCGTGTCTACCAATTCCACCACGGCCGCAAGAACAAGTGATATCTTAGGAATTTCGACTTTCAGTGTCAACAGATTTGAGAAAAATTCTGAAAATTGAAGCAATTGCTTACCCTGTAAAGAATAAGAGGAGAAGATTCTATCCTTCTCCTCTTTATCTTTTTGTAGTGTAAAAAATTACGAACTGAAGTCATTGTAGTCGATATTCGGGAATATCGCATTACGCTTCTCGGCGTTGATGAGCCACTCGGTATTGACAGTGTTGCGACACATCGAGGAGTGCACGACATTGAACGAACCCAGGTGATCCTCGAGTCTCTTCTTGGCATAGCTCACAGCCGTATTGTCATGGAGAATGCTCGGCCAGTCGGAAGCCATTGCGAGAAGGAGCTCCCTTAGCGACTGATTGAGGAATCTTCCCTTGAGAGTACCCTGGTTCGGGAAACGGTCCACGAGCTCCTCCATCCTCTCTATTGCCTTCAAAAGGTGCGGGTAAATATCGGCATTCGAGCTGTCCAGCCAGTTGTCGGCGCCGCCGTGTCTGCCCCAGCTTGATTCATTTATCCTGATGCTGTCGAACTCCCCGCCTTCGTCGATAACCGACTGCGGTGTCACCATGGAGTAGTTTTCGCTGTCTTTCGCCATCGCTCTGATTACGCTCTCGAGGAAACTGATTCCCTCATACCAGCGGTGTCCGAAGAGCTCGGCATCGAAGGGAAGCGTGAAGACATGGTCCTTTATGCCGCAGGCATTGATAAGGGTCCCTTTCTTGCGGATGTTGTAGAGGAAATTCTCCGTGTGGAGCGCAACCTTCTCCCTTGCCCTGTCAATCGAGTAGAAGTTCTTCTCATCCGAGCGGGAGGTGATTGCATAGTACTTGTAACCCGTGAAGACCCTCAGGGCCGGCTCATGCATGTACGGACCGACATAATCCATCGGGAGGTAGTACCCGATATCCCTGTAGAATTCGCGGTAATCCGAATCACAGGGGTAACCGGTCTTGTTCGACCATATGAGAGAGGTGAGAGACCAGTCTCCGGGGAATGCATAGAGTCCCGAAGGAAGACGAATTGGCCTGTAGCCGCCGTAGAGCGACTTGTCGGGAGATGTGAACGGAGTCTGGGAGGCACACTGTATCCACTCGATACCGTTCTTCTGGAGTATGGAATCAAGTCCGCTGTAGTATCCGCCTTCGGGAATCCAGAAGCCCTTCGGATCTTCTCCGTAGATTTCGCGGTGTGTCTTAACACCCACTGCAACCTGAGCATTGACTGCACTCGGATATTCCTTGAAAAGCGGGAGGAATGCGTGTGTGGCAGCAGATGAGACGAGTTCGACGAAACCGCAGTCACTGAGCTTTCTGAAGCCGGTGAGTATGTTTCTGCCGAATGCCTCGTAGACATCGAGATTGCGTTTGGATTCGTTGAGGTAGTAGAGCGCCATCTGATGGCATTCCCTGTCCTCTGTCTCGGTTCTCCTTACTTCCTTCTCCCCCAGTTCTATGTGGAGGTTCATGTAGTTGACGAATCTTTCCTGGAGTGCCGGGTCCGTAAGCATCGTGCTCAGTGTCGGAGAGAAGCACAACGTGATGTGAAACGGAACCTTGTCCTCCTTGAGACGGCTCATCATCCTCAGAAGAGGAATGTATGTTTCGTTGAGGGCCTCGTAAAGCCAGTCCTCTTCAAGAAATCTCTCGTATTCGAGATGTCTGACGTAAGGCTGATGGGCGTGGAGGATTATATTGACTCTGTTCATGTTCTGTCCTCCTCTCTGTATTCCCTGATTATGTCCTGAACGAGCCTGTTGGAAATGATCTCACCGGTCTTGGTGGTAAGAAGAGAGAGATAGATCTTGAAGAGAGTATCGTTCGTCTTCATCTCCTCGGGGTGTTCAAGCCAGTAGCACTGGGTGAGACTGAGAGTCGTGGACTGCACGAGGATCTCTCTCTTTCCGTCCCGGTACTCGACGACGAGGGAAACGTAGCACTCGCGCGCGTCTCTGCTGAAGCCTATGTTCCAGGCTCTGTCGTCCTCTCCGATGAGAATGTCGTAGGTCTCCTTCTCTCCTTCCCTGTCCGTCAGGTTGACGACAAGGATGACAGAGCCGCCTTTCTCTTCGATTGAAGTCTTCTCGAGCGAGGAAATGGACCAGAAGGCATAGCCCCAGTCTGAATTCTTGTAAAGAAAGTGGATTGATGTCTCCTGGTAGCAGTCGGGGAGTTCCTCCACCCCCGGAAGTCCCTTGATGTATTCGCTGTGATCGGCGCGGTCGGAAAAACCGGATACGTTCTTGACGTTGACAGTACGCGCAATAGTCGTCTCTTCAGAGTCGCTGTTGGTGTTTTCGTCCTCGTACTTCTCATTGAGGCTCAGGATGAGCTCATCCCTGTCCATATCCTCAAAGTCGTCTATCTTCTCCTGTTCGGCGAGATTCCTCAGTTCGGACGTCGACAGACTTCCAAGATTAACAAGCACCATGTTTCTATTCTCTCCGTACTAACTTTATTAAAAAAACATGTACTTAGTCAACGAATGGGAGGATATCTTACTGATAAGGAAAAAGTGTCAACATTAAATTACTGAAAAACACACAGATAACGCCGATGATTAATGATTACCTAAATTCCTATGTCTTTTATCAGTAAACAATAACCGGTGTCCCTTCCCGGAAAATCACATTCATTACGTGACACACCGGAAACGCTATCTCAATTTCCGGCAGAAGCAGCCGAGAGAAGCTCGCGCGCATGCATGAGAGATATCTCCCCCTCGTCTCCGCTGAGAAGACGCGCAGTCTCCTTCACCCTCTCCTCACCCGTGACCTCTCTGATCGAACTGACGGTTCTGTCCCCGACGGAGGATTTCGAGACGAGAAAATGAGTATCTGCACGAGAGGCTATCTGCGCAAGGTGCGTGATGGTGATCACCTGGTTCCTGCTGCTGAGTTCCCTCAGTTCTTCTCCCACGAACGTCGCAACGACTCCACCGAGCCCGGCGTCGATTTCGTCGAAGAGAAGAGTATCGACAGACGATGACGAGTTCGAGGAGGCCTTGATTGCGAGCATTATCCTGCTGAGTTCTCCACCCGAAGCACTGTTCTGTATCGGGGAGGTCTTCTCTCCCCTGTTCGGAGCTATGAGATACTCGATATTATCCTTTCCAGAAGGCCCGGGAACAGTATCTGAAACTGTAATGGTGAAGACGGCATTCTCCATTCCGAGCTTATGAAGGGTCTCCTCTATTTTCCTTGAGAAGACGTCGGCCCCCTTTCTCCGTTTCTCACTGAGAGTGCATGCCCTCTTCTCCGTCTCAAGAGTATATTTCTCCACCTTCTTCCCGAGTTCGTTCATACGTCCCGAACTGTCTTCAATGAGTGAAAGCTTCTCTCTGTAATCATCCGCCGTCCTGAGAGCAGCCTCGACAGATCCTCCGTAACGGCGCTTCAGGCGCTGTATGAGCGAGAGACGGGAGTTCATCTCCTCTATCTCCTCCTCGCTGAAGGAGAGCGAGGACAGATAGTCACGCAGAGTCTCATAGATGTCGTCTGTTTCAATAACCGACGAATCAAGACGACTCACAAGGCTCCCGAGTTCCTCGTCCTTCCGTCCCGCCTTCTCTATGGATGAAAAGGCAGAAGAAAGAAATGACCGCGCGGAGTTAAGGTCGCTTACCGAATTCTGTATGGAGGAGGCCAGGAATTCGCTGTTCGCTTCCTTCTTCAGCTTCTCTCTCAGTTCATCCTCCTCGCCTTCTCTCAGTCCGGCCTTCTCTATTTCGGAGAGGCAGTATGACATGTAGTCCGCCTCCTCCTTCGACGACTGGAGTATTCTCTTCGTCTCCTCGAGTTCCCTTTTCGCATCAGTAAGAGCTTTATAGGAAGATGAGTATGCTTCGAGTTCCTCGTTGTCCTTCGAGTAGTCATCGAGAAGAGACCTCAGAACCTCCTTCTTCATCAGGGAATGATGTGCATGCTGACTCGAGAAGTCCACCAGGTATTCTCCGAGTTCCTCTCCTTCCTTTATCGTGACGGGAGTACCGTTGACGGTGTAGGTGCTTCTTCCTCCCGTCCTGATGACGCGTCGGATCACTATCTCCCCGTCCTCCGAGACGATATCCCTTTCGTCAAGCCAGTGCTTCACGTCCCGGGAATCAGTCTGGAATACTCCCGATATCTCGGCCCTGTCCGATCCCTTTCTTACATCCTCCCTGTCGCCTTTGGCTCCGAGGAGGAGCGAGAGCGCTCCGAGGAGTATTGATTTACCCGAACCGGTCTCACCCGTGATTGCGCAGAGGCCGGAGGAGAAGTCGAGATCAAGTGAATCGATGAGAACGTAGTTCGATACGTGAAGTGACAGGATCATAGGCTATTTCATTTCCCCGCTCCAGTGGAGCTTTTCTCTGATGACTTCGGTGAAGTTACGCTTGAGTGAATTTATGAGTCTTATGCGTTTCGAGTTCATGCGGCAGACGATTCTGTCTTCCTCCTCGAGCTCGAAGTAGAGCTGGCCGTCGACAGTGAGGCATACATTAGTCCTCTGGTTGTCCCTGACAAGGATGGAAATATCCTTGTCTCCCGTTACGAGAGGACGGTTCGAGAGAGCGAATGGACATATCGGGGTAACGACGAGGGCGCGCATGTTGTAGTCGAGAATCGGGCCGCCGGATGCCAGTGAATAGCCCGTCGAGCCGGTGGGGGTTGCAACAATCATGCCGTCAGAACGGAAATTACCGGCAAAAGTATCGTCGATTGAAAGCTGAAGCGACACGACCTTTGCGATTCCCGAGGAACACACTACAGCCTCATTGAGACCTACTGCGTCCCAGACCTTCTTCCCTTCCCGGTATACCGATACACGGAGCATGAGGCGCTCGGAGAAATTCTTCCCCTCGTTCATGTAGAGAGTAAGTGCCTCCTTCCACTCCGCAACCTCTATTTCCGTTATGTAGCCGAAAGTACCGAGGTTTATGGGAAGGACTGTTATACCGTTCCTGATGCATGAGCGTGCACAGCAGAGCACCGTACCGTCTCCCCCGAGGGGAATGACGAGATCGGTGTCGGGAGAAAAGACGAGATTGGTGTTTATGGTCTTTTCGATGAATCTCGTTTCGCATTCGATTCCGATTGACCCGAGGTAGCCTTCTATTTCTGCGGCAACCGCTCTTCCCTCTGTTTTTATCGTCGGGGTGATAATCACCGCCTTTCTTATCGGTCTCTGCATATGCTACCTCAGAATTCCTATTACCTTCTGCACCGTCTGTATCTCGGCATTCGACAGAAACGGATAGAGCGGGAAACTCACTCCGCGTGAAAGATACTCGAATGCCTTCGGGAATCTGTCGTATCTGTCCTGGTATCTTGCACCGACAGCAGAGGAGAAAGTCTTACGCACTGTAACGGAGTACTTCTTCGCCATCTCGATGACTTCGTCGGGTCTGTCGTTGGTGACAGAGCAGAAGCCGTAACCGTTGGTCCTGAACTCGAGATCGGAGGAGCCGAATACCTTCACTCTGCCTCGCCTTCTTGCTTCATCAAGATATATCTTGTAGATACTGCTGCGCCTCTGGACAACAGACGGGAGTTTTCCGAGCTGCACGATGCCGAGTGCGGCATTCATGTCCGGAAGCTCTATGTAGGAATTGATCTCCTTCTTCATCAGGGCGGCAGTCTCCTCATTCTCCGAGAGAATGACTGCTCCGCCTCCGGTGGAGACAAGCGAATCCTCCTCAGTCGATGCTATTACGATATTCCCCGTCTTCCCAGGTTTCGAAGCCGAATACTCCGACCCCACAGCCTGTGTAATGTCTTCGATTACCGGAACTCCGAGCTCCCTGTACCTCTCTCCGTCGGAAACGAAATTACCCAGCGGCTCGAAGAGAACCACGGCCTTTATCGACTTGAGATTCTCCCCGAGAGCCTCTGCGGACGGCATCATGTCGTCGTCGATATCGACAAGAAGAGGTTTGATGGAAAGTCTTTTGAATGCATCAAGATAAATCTGGGGCGTGAAGACGCTGAGGGCGACGGTATCTCCCTCCGCCAGGCCCAGTGACCCCAGGGCGATGACTATCGCATCTATATATGACCTCAGTGCGACTCCGTCTCTGAGGCCGAGGTATTCTGCATATGATTTCACGAATGCCCTCTTCTTCTCTCCCGGTCCGATCTTCTCGTCGACCATTGTCTGAAGTACGGCATCCATGTCCTTGCGGAATAATGAAGGCTTGAAAAAAGATATCTGCGCCATGACGACAATATATCATATTTCGAAAGAACCATCGATAAAAAATCATCGATAACGAATGAATATTTCGAGGTACTAAAGAGGAAGTGAAAGAATCGGAAAATCAACCTCATCAGTTACAAATGCAGCCATGTATGCAGGAAAATATATGATCTTCCCGTTCTTTTCAACATTCCCCGGTGCAAAGACATAATCTTCTTCAACACCGTTTTGCTTACGGCACTGTGAATATGATAATCCTTTCCGCTTTTCACTTCTATCGGAACAACTGATCCTCCGTACTCGATAACGAAGTCCAGTTCGCCGATGTTATGGCTGCTGTAGTAATATACGGGATAGCCGTGGCTGTTCAGTTCCCGGACGACGAAATTCTCATATACTCCTCCCGGATTGAGTTTTTCCTCACCCAGCAGAAGTTTCGATCTGAAGATGTTTCCATACCGGCTTGTCAGAAGCCCGACATCAGAGGAATACAGCTTAAGGATACTGCTCTTCTCATTCTGCTTCAGGGCAATCCGGGCTTCTGTAACATTCGTCACTGCGATTGCAACACCGGCATACTTCAGCCAGAGGAAACTGCTTTCAAGTTTCTCGATTCTCAGCTTCTGCTGAATGTCACAGGAATTGAACCGTTTGTTCTGCTTCAGGAGCCGGAACGGAATCTGGTCGTATATGGCATTCAGCATAAGTTTCCTGTCTTCAGTCTCGTACTGCGTGAAATCTACCTTGTACTGTTTAATGATGTTTTCCTGAATCAGAGTGACTTCACCGACATTTCCCCTTTCGACATAGGCCTCGACAGCCGCCGGCATTCCCCCGATAACGAGGTATCTGGTAAGATGCTCCATCATCCTGCTGTTAACAACCTCAGACACGGGTATTCTCTTCTCAAAACACTCCCTGAGATGAGCTATGACTTCATCGGTAACACCGATTGCCCTTATGAATTCCTCATAGTCCAGAGGATACATGTCATATTCATCAAGATAACCCACTGGTGCTGATCTGAGATTCTTCAGTTCAATTCCGGGAAGAGAACCGCTCATTATGAATTTAATTCTTCCGTCATCTACCCAGAACTTAATCTTCGTCACTATGTCCGGATACTTCTGAACTTCATCTATGAAAAGAAATGTCTCGTAATCGACAAATGAAAAGTCCGTAAGTGCGGAGATGTTGAACTTGAGATCGTCTATCGTAACTGAGAGCTTGATATGGTGTAAAAAAGGTAACACTTATATGTATCAATAAAAGATAATCCCCCTTCCACAACGAGAGCGGAGGGGGAGGAAAGCCAATAAAAAAAGCTGGCGACGACCTACTCTCCCGGAGACGAGCTCCAGTACCATC
>CAVILL010000011.1:0-45243 GCA_963643635.1 Sphaerochaetaceae bacterium
GAGATAAAGCATGATGATATCCAGAATCCGATGAAGCGGCAGCCAGAAAATAATGAAAGGGAATGATATTGTTAACAGCTAAACTTCAGGTACTGAAGATACTTCGTGTTGTTGCTCTCCGAGACACGTTCGGAGAATTTCCTGTAGCCGCAGATATCGTCATGAAAAATGACTCAGATGTTCAGTGTCCACGGAATCGAGATAGACGACTCCTCCGCCGCCCCTGTACTGCATGTCCCTGAGAATGGAATCGACCGAGTCCATCAGATCCCTGCCCGAAATACGATTCTCTTCGTCGAGGGCATAGTTCTTTCCCGGCTGTGCAGGAAGGAATGCCGACATAAGATATGAGTCGGTGTCCTTATCGAGACTGCCGTATCGCTCAAGTCTCCGTCTGACCGTATTGCTCAGACCCTCTGCAGGTATATACAGCACCTTGTGCGTCAGCGTGAAATATCCGAGGCTAACTCCTGACTCCTTCTCAAAGACGATATACGTAATCGACATTCTCTTCTTTCAGAAATCTATCGCCTTAAGCTTAAAAAATCCTCTATATCCCTGTTTGCGGGACACGAGAAAGTAGATAGACGGGAACTGAGCTCTTCCTCTCCGATTCTTTTAACAACATCCAAAATGTTCTGAATCAGATAATTCATTTCGTAGTTTCTTTTTTCGCTCGATGGATCTCCAGAATTCATCACAATCCCCGGGAGTAGCAATCTTTATTTCAGCGTTTCCCAGCCTTTTCCACTCATAACTCCCGTCCGCTGCATCCATGTGATTTACATACTCCTCCAGAAAGTGAGGATTGTTGATAACTATCTTGTCAAAAATACTGCAAGTAGCTATAGTCTTTGCCTCCTCTACTAAGCATTTCACTTGTCTGTAGTTTGTATGCACCAGAAATTACGAATCGGCAAGTGTCAGACAGCCTTGCGATCTTTATCATATATTCATGAAAAACGACCGGCAGAAAGTCTCTGTGAGGACGTCTATACGACACAGCTTCTTTAGTTAATTATCCACTGGTACACACCGGATTACACCACCCGGATGTACTCTCTTCTGCAGAACTGAATACAGCCATAAATACCGGATCTTTCGGAAACCGGGAGAACAGAAAGATTGAGTCCGTGTTTCTGAAAAAAAGTCTTTAACTTGCCTTTCATACGAAATAGAATCTGATCATGTACGAAGAACTTCATTCTATCTACCCTTCTCTTTACGGTTCTGTCTTTGACAGTGATGAAATGGACAGAAGATTCCGTCTTCTAGTTGAAAAGCATGAGGAGATCTTCCATAAGACAGATCCCATGATCTTCTCCGCTGCGGGCCGCACGGAGATTGCGGGCAACCACACCGACCACAACCTCGGACTCGTCATCGGGGCGTCGATAAATCTCGACACTGTCGCCGCCGTAACGAAGCGTGACGACAACACCGTGACGCTTGCATCCGAAGGCTTTCCTCTCTGCTCTGTAGATATCACCGAGGACGAGGTCAGAGAGAACGAGAAGAACACGACGGCGTCGCTTTTAAGGGGAATCGCAAAGGCCTTCAGGGATAAGGGCGTACCGATCAGGGGCTGGGAAGCCAACGTCTCGAGCAGAGTCGTAGTCGGCTCGGGACTCTCCTCCTCTGCTTCAATAGAGGTTCTTATAGCGGAGATATTCAATTCCCTCTACAACAATGACGCATTCACTCCCCTCGAACTTGCGAAGATCGGGCAGTACGCGGAGAACGTCTACTTCGGTAAGCCCTCCGGCCTCCTTGATCAGGTATGCTGTGCAACCGGCGGCATTGTCGGAATAGACTTCCGCGATAAATCCAGTCCCGTCGTCACCCCGCTCCAGCTTGACCTCTCCGAATACGGTCTCACGATGGTCATAACCAACACCCACGGCTGCCACGCCGACCTCACGGAAGAGTACGCTGCAGTTCCCCCCGAGATGAGACTCGTTGCCGGGTATTTCGGGAAGGAGAACCTGAGGGAAGTGAAGTTCTCTGACTTCATCGCTTCGATGAAGGATATAAGGGAAACGCTCCACAACGACAGAGCTCTCCTCAGAGCCTACCACTTCTTCACGGAGAACGAGAGAGTGAGGTTCATGCTCGACGAGATAAGGGAAGGCGACATCGACACCTTCCTCTACAACGTCAACGAGAGCGGCACATCCTCATTCTGCTTCCTGCAGAATGTCTATCCGACAATAAGCGTGAAGGAACAGGGACTCTCGCTCGCGATTGCCCTCAGCCAGCACATTCTCGACGGAGAGGGTGCCGTGAGAATCCACGGCGGCGGCTTTGCGGGAACGGTGCAGGCATATGTTCCCTCACACCTTCTGAAGAGGTATGTGACGGAAATGGAGAAGCTCTTCGGTAAGGACTCCTGCACTCTCATTTCCTTCAGAAAGAGGGACGTTGCAAGAATACTGTAAGTATTCCATATTTCCACCGTAACGGCTAGAATCTCGTCATGCAGACGAAAGACAGAGAGGAAAATGCAATAACCGAAGGAGTAATCTGGAAGCAGCTCCTGCTGTTCTTCTTCCCGATCATGTTCGGTACGTTCTTCATGACACTCTACAACACCGTAGATGCCGTCATCGTAGGCCGGCTCCTCGGGAAGGAAGCCCTGGCTGCCGTAAGCGGCGGAACAAGCACGCTCACAAACCTCATCATAGGCTTCTTCAACGGGGTCGCATCCGGTGCTACGGTGGTAATATCCCAGTTCTACGGGGCGAAGAACGGAGAAAGGGTCTCGAAGAGCATCCACACGGCAATCGGTCTCTCCATCATCTTCGGCCTCGTCATATCTGTCGGAGGCTACTTCCTGACCGGGCCCCTTCTTGTTCTCATGGAGACTCCGGAGGATGTACTTCCGCTTGCCGTAAGCTATCTCCACGTCTACTTCGCCGGCTCGCTTCCCCTCATCGTCTACAACATGGCAAGCGGAATCTTCCGTGCCTTCGGGGACTCGAAGCACCCCCTGTGGTTTCTCATAACCGGAGCCGTCTGCAACATCTTCCTCGACATTCTCTTCATATCCGTATTCAGACGCGGTGTAAGGGGAGCTGCGGAGGCGACTGTAATCAGCCAGATTCTTTCTGCATCCATAACCCTCTTCTTCCTGATGAAACGTAAGGACGACTGCCGCTTCGTTGTTACACGCTCCTTCGACATCGACCCGTTCATCCTCAGAAAAATGCTGCAGATAGGTCTTCCCGGCGGCATACAGTCGGTCATGTACAACATCTCGAACATGATCATCCAGACCAACGTCAACCGCTTCGGAACGAACACGGCTGCAGCCTGGGCCGCATACAACAAGCTCGACTCGATCTTCTGGATGATAATCAATGCCTTCGGCATAGCCGCAACGACCTTCGTGGGCCAGAACTACGGCGCAATGAAGATAGACAGGGCGAAGAAGGGAGTAAGGGACAGCATGCTAATGTCGGGACTTACCGCCCTCTTCATGTCCTTTCTCTACGTGAAGTGCGGACGCTTCGGCTTCATGCTCTTCGCATCCGACCCGGATGTGATTGAAATCGGAATGAAGATTCTCACGACGATTGCCCCCGTCTTCATTCTCTACATGCCGATCGAGATTCTCTCGGGAGCATTGAGGGGAGTCGGAAAGACGCTCGTTCCGACGCTCTTCACGGTATTCGGAATCTGCGGCCTCAGACTCATATGGCTCAGCATTCCACGGTTTACGGCTACAATAGAAAGAGTAATGTACTGCTACGCCATCTCGTGGGGGCTCGTATCATTACTCTTCATCATCTATTACAGAAAGGGAGACACCTACGCCATGAGAGCTCAGAAGAGCTCTCTGTAGCTGACTCCTATGCTTTTGCAGGAAGAAGGCTTATTTATTATCTCATAGAGGTTCTTCGGTACGGGGACCGTCACCCCGAGTAAGGGTTCGACTATCGTATTGAACTTCGCGGGATGCGCCGTCGAGACGACAACTGCAGGCTCTCCGGGATAGTAGTCCCTTCTCACCCTCTCTCCGCACGCTGTGTGTGGACAGATGATGTACTTCTCGTCGTCGTAGACTTCCCTTATCGTCTCTCTTATCTCGTCGTCGCCAACGCTGTATGCAGTGACATTGCTCTTGAAGAGATCGAATGTCGGATAGAGGTCGAAGAGCCTCTCCGCGTTCGAGGGGGCTCCGACATCCATTGCGTTTGCAAGTGTCTTTATGCTGTCGCGGGGTCTGTACTCGCCGTTCTCGAGGTAATCGGGCATTGTCCTGTTTGCGTTGCAGGCCATGACTATGCGACCGATGGGGTAGCCCATCTCCTTTGCCCAGTAGGCACCGGTGACGTTGCCGACGTTGCCCGAGGGAACGATGAAAAGGGGCTTTCTGCCGTACTCGAGCTCATAGAGCGACGAAGCATATGCGTAGTACGCCATCTGAGGAAGAAGGCGACCGATGTTGATGGAGTTGGAGGAACTGAGGGAAGCAGTATACTTCTCGTCCATGAAGGCTTCCTTCACCATCTTCTGGCAGTCGTCGAAGTTTCCGTCGACTTCGTAGGATTCGATGTTCCCGCCCCAGCTCGTGAGCTGCGCTCTCTGTCTCTCGGCAACCCTTCCCTTAGGGAAAAGAACCTTCACTGAGAGATTTCTGCGGCCGTAGAACGCAGCAGCGACGGCGCCGCCCGTATCTCCGCTTGTTGCGACGAGAATCGTCTTCTTCTCGCCCCTTCTGAGAAGGAGTCTCTCCATGCAGCAGGCAAGGAATCTCGCGCCGAAGTCCTTGAAGGCACTTGTCGGACCGTAGATGAGTTCCATGAAGAGGGAGCCGTCCTTCGTCTTATGGAATGGAAGCGGAAACGAGAATGCGTCGCGGCATATGTCCTCGAGTTCCCCCTCGAGTTCGTCTCCCTCGAAGAAGGGCTTTATTGCAGAGTACATCGCTTCACTCAGTCCCTCGCCGGCGGCAAACACGTCCACCGCCTTCGGCAGCTCTGTCGGAACGAAGAGTCCTCCGTCGGGTGCAAGGCCCTTGAGAATGGCCTCGCTCACGCTTATTCCTTCACCTTTTCTGTTTCTTGTCGATACAAACCTGATCATTCTGTATTCTCCCCTTAGATCTTGCTTCCAAGATATGCACTGAGTCTCAATATATCTGCAAAGATACCCGCTGCCGTAACTTCCGGCCCCGCTCCCGGTCCCTGTACGACGAGGGGCTGACTGTGGTAGCGCTGTGTCGTGAACTGGATGACGTTGTCAGTTCCACGGCTCTGGCTGAACGGATGCGAAAGCGGGAACTTCCTCAGTCCCACCGAGCATCTTCCGCCGTCGACTGTTCCCACATACCTCAATGCCATGCCCTCTGACTGCGCTTCCGTATAGAGAGCGAGCATCTTCGCGTCCATCTCCGGAATGCGCTGGAGGAACTCCTCCTTCGTCACTCCCCTGAGATTCTCCGGAACAAGCGACTCCACTGGGAATGCGCTGACTTCCGTGCGGTAGCCGAGCTCACGCGAGAGTATTACCGTCTTTCTCGCGACATCCATTCCGGAGAGGTCATCCCTGGGGTCGGGCTCCGTGAAGCCGAGTTCCCTTGCCTTCAATACCAGTTCGGAGAACGGGACAGTTCCGTCGTATGTGGAGAAGAGCCACGAAAGAGTACCCGAGACCATTCCCTCGACCTTCTCAATCGTATCTCCCGTCTCCCTGAGATCCTTGAGTGTCGTTATGATGGGAAGTCCCGCGCCGACTGTCGTCTCGTAGAGGAACTTTCTACCCGTGCGCCTCGAAGCGGCGAATATCTCCTCGTAGTTGTGATAGGGACCCGAGGGTGCCTTCTTGTTCGGGGTTATGACATGGAAGCCCTGCTCGATGAAGGAGCGGTACTGCGATGCCCTCTCCTCGCTCGATGTCGCATCGACGAGGACCCAGTGAGGATAGTAGGATGCCTTTATGTGTGAGAGGAACACTTCCTCGTTATAGGCGATCGCATCCTTCTCGAACTTCTCCCTCCAGGAAGTGAGGTCAATACCCTCGTCCGAGAGAAGCATCTTCCTGCTTGTCGCAATTCCCCTCACGCGGATATCGAGATCGAACTCTCTCCTGAGTCTGTCGCTTTCGCGACCGATCTGGTCAATGAGCGTTCCGCCGATGTTCCCCGGTCCGAAGAGCCCGAGGGAGAGCGTCTGCGCAGACATGAAGAATACGGTGTGGAGGGCTCGTTCTGCCTTTACCGCATCCGACGAAGATATTACCGCACTGATGTTTCTCTCGCTCGAGCCCTGCGCGATTGCCCTGACGTTGACGCCTGCACGTGCGAGGGATGAAAAGAGCTTTCCTGCAACACCGACACGTCCGGGCATTCCTTCTCCCACTACGGCGAGAATCGAGAGATTGTCCTCGCAGTCGACAGTGGAAATCTGATGGGACGAGAGTTCCTTTTCGAATTCCCTGACAATGGTCTGCCGCGCCTTTCTGCTCTGAGCCTGCGGAATGGCGAAGCAGATTGAATACTCGCTTGATGCCTGCGATATGAATATTACCGATATTCCCTCGTTTCTGAGGGCCGTGAAGAGTCTTGAAGAGACTCCCGGCACACCCGACATACCCGAGCCTTCGACGTTTATGAGCGATATGTTCTTTACAACCGAGAAAGCCTTGACACCCCTGGAGGAGGGATCCACTTCCCTTGTCACGGTCGTTCCCTTCTCCTCAGGGTCTCCCCAGTACCTGAGAGTCAGCGTGAGTCCCGCTTCCTCCGCGGGGATGAACGAATGGGGATGTACGACTGGAGCGCCGAAGAACGAGAGTTCCGTCGCCTCCGAGTACGAAAGAGAGCGGATTATATGAGCATTCGGAACATCCTTCTTGCTTGCCGAGTACAGAAGCCCCTTCTGGTTCCAGAAGGTCAGAGGACACGAGAGCGCGGAAGCGATGAGCGATGCCGTATATTCCCCCCAGCCTTCCTCGCTTCTCTCCTTGCCCGATGCGTCCCTGTCGTCGTCGCAGTACATGAGGGCACCCGCGACTATGACGGTTCTGCGGCCGGAGACCGAGCCCGGGGACGAGAGCACGGCGGAAGGCGACATCACGACTGTCTCGATTCCGTCGGAATTGAGACGTCTCTGGATGATCGACGCAAGGAACGAGGATGTGAGGTTCTCGAGATAGTCGGTTGCCCCGCCCTCACTGCTTCTGAGGATCCAGACGGCCTTGAGAATGTCGGAGATCTTCGAAAACGATGCTTCCATCTCCTCTCTGACCTCTGAGGCATCGGAGATGCTGAGAGAAGAGGCCGCGAGTTCGAGCCACCCCGCCTTCTTCATCTCCAGGAGGTGCCACAGGTCGTCCTCCCTCTTCTCCGCCCTTTCGAGAAGCCTGGTGAATGTAAGGGAGGGATTCAGCGGCGGCGGAAGAACGAAGACTGATGTGTCGTCTCCGCTCATGCTGACGACCCTTATGAGTTTTTCTATTCCCTTCGAAGTCGAAACCATCGAACCTTCAAGTGCGTGTACCCGGATGCTCATTGAAACCTCCCTGCATTCCTATAAAAAAAGAGGGCTCCCTCTTTTAAGGAGTCCCCGTCTTTCTCATTCTTAGAAAAATCTAATCCTGTTATACAACCTTCTGGACTCTTCCTGCTCTGAGGCAGCGAGTGCAGACCTTGATTGTTCTCGGAGTACCGTCGATGAGAGCCTTTACGGACACGATGTTGGGTCTGAACTCACGCTTTGTGGTCACACCGATATGCTGTCCGACACCGCCCTTCTTCTTGGACTGTCCCTTTCTTGTTACAACTGAACCAGAAATTGTACCTTTTCCGCAAATATCACATCTTCTAGCCATGACTAATATCCACCTTAATAATTTTTCACATTATTCGACGTAACCTTTGTACGGCCTTGAGCCGTGAGCATGGGCAAAGATGCCGTCGTAACACTTGAAGAATATACCGCAAAGGGGAAAACTTTGTAAAGTCGTTCGTGATTCAATCGAAGCGTTTTCTGCATTTTTCTTCGAGAAAACATCTTCCGCACTCCGGGTGCGGCCGGCATATGGTGCGTCCGAGATAATTGACAGAGTCAGAAAGCCTCGACCAGAGCGAGGGCTCGAATGATTTCTCAATCTCCCTCATCGTCTTTTCCCTCTCGTGTGAGGAGGAAAGTCCGAGGCGGTAGCTCACCCTCTCGAAGTGCGTGTCGACGACGACAGCGGGAAGGGACAGCACGCGCTGGGCGTAGCACGCCGCTGTCTTCTCTCCGATTCCCTTTATACCCAGGAGCTCCTCCTTCGTCTCCGGAAGTCCGTTATCCCTTATGTACTCCGACACCCTCCTTATCGTACCGGCCTTCGTCTTCGAAAGCCCCGAGGAGTGTATGAGGACTTCGATTTCCTTCTCGTCCGCTCCTGCGACGGCAGCGCAGTCGGGAAAGCGACCGAAGAGCCTTTCTGAAGATATCACCGCCATCCTGTCAGTCGAGGACGCAGAGAGTATGACCGAGACGAGGAAACGGTACGGATCGTCACGGTAAGGGAGGAAAAACACCTCGGAAGGGGTGGCTCTGTCGAGTATGGTGAAAATCTCCTTCTCTCTTTCTCTCATGGTTCGATTCTACATCTCTTTCCGTCTTTTTGACAGAAGTCTCCTCCTCTCCTATCCACTTCAGAAGTGCACTGAAGACCGCAAGCTGCCCCGTCGACACAAGGCCCTTCTTCTCGATGACCCGCTGCTTCGTCCTCACGACCGTTCTCTGACTCACTCCCAGCACCTCTGCCGTCTCCTTGTCGCTCATGCCGTAGCTCAGAGGCGTGAGTATCTTCTTCTCCCTCTCGCTGAGACGGCGTATCACCGTATCGTGGCGGTAGGTGCCGCGTGAGGAGTATATCTCGTCGAGCGTCACCCTCGGACTCTTCACGAACTCGACGAAGGGAAAGAGCGAGACGATGAGATTCTCCTGGAATGGTAGCGGGAATACCACAATGCGGCATATGGGATTGAGGCGCCGCGAAACAACTATGTCCTCCACGAGACGGAAGAGATTCGACGACGAGAGAATGACGATGTCGCCCTCTACGAGTTCATCGGACGCCTCCAGCTCCTCGTGGGAGTAGTTGAGACTTCTGTCGAATGAAAGGCCGGTGAGCGGGCCGCGGATTACGATTTTCTTGCACATACACTTCTTTAAGGTCATTTCCCCGCCGGAATTGTCATCGTTTTCCCGAAGATTTTTTCAAAAAAATCCAAAATTCAACAGAAATCCTGAAAACAGGTGGATTTTAGAAGAGGCAGGGACAGCGTCCCGGGGCTTTCCACGTTATTGACGCACCCCGCCCCTTTCTCTATACTTCCCTTGTTCCGGGATGTCGCCTAGCGGCTATGGCGCCTGCTTTGGGAGCAGGATATCGATGGTTCGAGTCCATTCATCCCGACTTTTCAGCCTCTCAAGAAGAGGTTTTTTTGTTGCCGCATCGGCTCCATGTACTTCAGATTTCTCTTACAGATGCCGGGAACAGGAACCTTCTCTGTGTCATCCGTGATCGCTTCCGCCATCGTATGTGATGACAGACTGCAGAATCGGGAGAGCGGAGATTCCCCAGTCCGTATGAAGACACAGCCTCGTATGACCATGTCTGCCTTATCGGCGGCTTCCTTCCTTTTCCGAGCCGGGACTCATGAGATACTCCTCGACATTGATGTACTCCACACCGTTGTCGGGAGAACAGTTTTCACCTCTGTAGAGGACAATGCGCAGCTTTATACTTCCGAAGCGGGAAGCCGCCTTCTCTGCCTTCTCCCCGTTCATTATATGGCTCCTCTCCTTCGAGTGCTTGATTTCGAATACATCAATCGTGCCTTCTCTTTCATTCTGGACGACCATATCGAATTCCCCGACGGCAAACTGCAGCTTGAAGACCTTTCTGTCGGGGAAGGCCTTCTTCGTCTCCAGAAGCACCAGTTCCTCCAGCATTCTCCCTCTGATTGTATCGAGTATTCTTTCCTCAATCCGGGTTCTCTCGTCACGGCTGAGGGACGAGAACCTCTCGTCAAGAAGCAGCGAAGCTATGAGAGCCTCCGCCCGGGCATACCTCAGACCGCACCGGGAGAAGACTGTAATAACCCTTCTCTCGTTGAGAGCTGTCATGTTCACAGGAGGAATCTCATCAATGAGGTCGAGAAGGAAAAGCCATTCCCTGATTTCATCGGCATGGCTCTGCTTCACCTCTGTCTTCTGTCGGCCATTGTCGATAATCTCCAGCATTCCCTTCAGAGTCTGAGTCAGCTTCTTCTCGTCCACGTCATCGAGAACGGTGCTTGTCTCCCTCCTGTCCCGTCGTACGTTGGATTTTGCGAGTCCGAAATCTCCGCTTTTGAAGTCACGGGTGAGAACATAAACGGTGAATGCGTGGTTCATGTCCTCCACGATTCTGTTCACCACCCCCGTAAGTTCACCGTTTCTATACAGTTCGAGAATGCTTATGAAGTGTCCTCCCCCCTGATAGTTCTCGAGGGAGTGCTGTATGTTCACCGCTGTAGAATGAAACATTATTCTCCATCCTAAAGAACTCAGATTGAAATTTTATTTTGCAAAATAGAGAAGGTGCCTCCAGAATTAATCCATATTTTCCGGGAGTCAAAAAAAGATGAAGGAAGACCGAGTTTACGAGGCCTGTTCTCCCTTCATCAAATGCAAAAAATGCCTAAACAGGCTGTCAAACACTATCGTAAATTTCAAGAGAGCAAGCTGAAGAATTTGAAGGAAAGGAGGAAACTCGACAACGAGGCAAGACCGAGGAGATGTCCCTACTGTGGAGAGATGGAGTGCATGATCCTTCATCAGTGGGTGCTCCGTTTTCTCATTCTTGCCCCGGACAAGATTGTAAATCTTCTTGTACCTGTATATAAATGCAAGGCCTGTGGTCATCACATACGAGTCCTTCCGAAGCAGTGTCATGTGCATCATCAGTATTCAAGTGCACTCATTCTTTATGTGCTGAGGCTTTATTACCGGAAAGGAAAGTATGTTCGTCTGAGGTGGATAGATCCATATCTCTTCGTTCATATACAGAAATTAACCTTATTATCCTCAGTAATCGAGTTAGTTAAGATAACATGCTTTCCCCCTGATCAAATCATCCTTTCAAGGAGATTGTCTGAAGTAACTTTCTTTCTTCTTCCTCAGAAAAAGCTCTTCGAATATACTGGAAGCGTGAAGAAACTCCTCCCGGTCCTCATTCTCATGTCTCTCCTTCTGCTGCCGTCATATGCGCTCTCATTCCCCGCATACGACTTCACGTTCTACAAGACGACGGACGAGACGCTGACATCGTTCACCAGAAACAATGTGGGGATAGACGTGACGGGCTACGGCTTCGTAGGAGAGGAAGCAACGACGGGAATCTACCTGAGAATCGGCATCCAGACACCGCTGAAGACCCTGATAAAGATGAAGGACGATTTCCTTTCCGGTCTCTTCAAGACAAAGACGACAAAGACGGAGGAAAACGGAACTTCCGTCTCCCCCGACACCACTGTCCCGGATACTGCTGTTCCCAACACTGCTGTCCCCGACACCGCTGTTCCCAACACTGCTGTCCCCGACACCGCTGTTCCGGACACCGCAGTCCCCGACGGACCGGAAGATACCACTCCGGAGGACTCCGCCTCCACTCCCGATACGATAATCTCCGAAAAGACAGAGGAGGACGGCAGTCTCTACTCCGCCTCCGACGGAAAGAGAGTCAACACGACAAGCTCCACCGAGTGGAGATTCCTCTTCTCCATCGGCCCCGCATTCAGGAGAATCATGACGAAGGACGCCCTCGTCTACGCGGGACTGGGGGTAACAGTGGAGACCCAGTTCAAGAACATATTCACATCTTCAACTGGAGACATATTCTCCTCCTTCTTCGCCCGCGGCTCCGTCGATCTCGACATGGGATTCCGTGTCGGACTCAGCCGCAGCAGAACAACCATACGTATCGGGTTCCATGCCATAACGAACATCATCGGCTTCTACTCCTACGAGGTATACAACACACAGAAGAGCAGAGACAGGAACCCCCGCTGGGATATCTACGGCTACATAGCGGGAAAGGACGGAATCATAGGGGCCACGACGGGCTGGGGCTACATAAGGCTCGCGACGACCTTCACGGAAAGACGCACGAAAAAATACAGCTACTCCAACAGAACGGCGAAGACCGGAGGTGGAGCAGTTGTATATATCGACTGAGTATTCTTCTATCTTCTGTCCTTGTCGACACGTCTCAGGAACAGCATGGCAAGAACGGCGAAGACAACACAGAAGAGGGCAAGGAAGACCCAGCATGTAATGACATTGGCGGATGACGAGGCATAGGATTGGCTCTGGCTGAACTCTCCCATCTTCTGCTGGAATGCCTCGACGCCTCCCGGTCTGTTCTCAACCAGCGTCACGACATCCTTAACAGGCTTCATTCCTTCATATTCGTAGTCCTCGAACTTCTTCAGCATGTTCCAGACCGAGACCATCCTGAGGGAGTTGTAGCGGCTGACTGCACAGATGGCACACATGCCCCACTTCGCAATCGTCAGGTTTGAAAGAATGGGACTGACTGTTCCCTCGAGGGTGAAGACCGCCCCGGAGAAGAGCAGCTCGAATATGAGAACGAAGGGCATTATCGTCATTGCCGCAGTAGTGCTTCTTGCTATGCAGCTTATGAGGAGCGACATTATGTCGGATGCATATGTTATGAGGAAGAACGTTATCACGAGGTCGACGACGAACCAGGGAGTCACGATTCCGGGCGAGGGGTACTCGATCCCGCTGAAATAGCAGACTATCACGCTCACCACCGACTGCAGGAAGCAGAGCCCCGCCTGATAGACCATATGGGAGATGATATAGGCCGGAATCCTCATTCCCGAGCGGTGCTCCCTCTTGATGATGCCTCTTTCACGGCATACTACCTGTATGGAGTTGAAGAAGCCGTTCCAGATACAGATGCACGAGAGAGCGAGAGAACCCTTCATCGTTCCCTCCATGGTCTTCATCATGCTGCCCTTGATGACGAACGATACAAGCCCCGCGATGAGAGCAGCCATCGGAAGCATCTTCCAGTCATCCTGGTATATGAACATCCTCAGGAATTTTCCCAGGTATATCGGAATCTGCCGGAATGTCTTTCTGTAGTGTTCCTTCCTATGCTCTTTCACGTCTCACCTCCCCGAACCTCTCGATAAGGGCGTCGCTCATGCCTTCTCCGCCTTCATCCTTGCGGTTGATCATCTTTATGATGTCCTCCATCTTATCCCGTCCGAAGAAAAGCCGGGCGTCATCTATCTTTCCGCTGAATACCAGGCGTCCGGTCCTGTTCCCGTCCTTTGCGAGGATTATCACCTCGTCGAAGAGATCGATGACCCTGTCGGGGGAATGGGTGATGACAATGACGATCTTACCCCTGCGCGATATCGCATGAAGCCTCTCCATGAGGTCACGCGCCAGGACTCCGTCGAGTCCCGAGTCGGGTTCGTCGAGAATGAAGAGCGACGGATCCGATACGAACTCGGTTGCTATGCTGGTTCTCTTCTTCTGGCCGCCGGAGAGCTTTTCGACGAGGCTGTTCTGTACTGTCCTGAGACCGAAGATCTCGAGGGTGCTGTCGATCTTCCTCTCCCTCTCCTCCTTCCCGATTTCGACGGGAAGCCTGAGGGCAGCGACATCCTCGACTGTATTCCTGACAGTGTCGCTGTATCTGATGAGGTCCATCTGGGGAACGAAGCCTATGTCGTACTTCATGCTGCCGAACTCCCTGTAGACATCCCTGCCGCCGAGGGTGATTGAGGCATCGGCCTTCTCGTAGCCGATTACCGCATTGACGAAGGTCGTCTTTCCGGCCCCCGACCCCCCGAGAAGAAGAACCATCGTCCCCGGCTGGATGGTAAGCCTTATATCCCTCAGAAGCTCTCTCCTTTTCGAGAAGAGCGACTTCACGGAGCGTGAACGTATGTCTATGTCAAGCGCTCCCGACGCTTCTCTGATGTCCGCCGAGGAGATTCCTTCCAGGGATTCTCCGAAATCCTCCTCTTCGGCAAGAGGCTGAATCTTCTTCCCCCAGCCCCAGATCACCATTGCAACGGAATCGAAGAAGATCCAGAGCCAGAGCCAGCGTCTGCGGCGGCCGAACCTGTCGCACATACCTGTGTATACTCTGAGATGATAAACGAACTCGGCGATGGAGATTGCAATGGAAATAACCAGGAAGCCCATGCTCCACATCAGGGCTCCCTTCATGTCCGTCTCGATGAGCCTGGCCGCATAGGATGATGAAGAGAATATCCAGGATGCCATATTCGACACACAGAGCAGTGCCGAGGCCGCCATGAGCCTCTTTCCCTGATCCTCCTTTCCCGCACAGACCGAAAGCTTGTAGACTCTGGCTACCGGGATGAAGGACCACCACCCTTCAACGCCGCACTTGGAGAATATCCCCCACAGACCGACTGTCGAAAGAATATATGAAACCAGTTTATAGACATTCGTCAGAGTTCCCGAATCAGAAAACAAAATTCCCAAGAAATCACCTCCGCTTTCCCGAACATTCTACGGATTATTCCCGTTCTCGTGAAGTTGTCAGGGGCACTTGTCTTTCTCTTCTGCTGCATTATAATTCACCCAGATATGCTCGATCTCTTCATCTATCTCCTGACAATGTCCGGTACCCCCGGTCCCAACACGATTGCTTCTCTCCAGAACGCCTCCGAGAACGGACTGAGGAAGGGAATATGGCTCAACTACGGCATGGCTGCGGGAATACTGATGATCACTACGGTGACCTACCTTCTGATTTCGCTTCTCTCCTCCCTCATTCCCCTTCTCTCCGTTCTCCTCCAGATACTGAGCATAATCTACATACTCTACCTCTCCTGGAAGATGTACTCCAAGCGCGACCTCCCGTCCCCGTCATCTTCCGACGGTTCATTCAGACGGGGTTTTCTCATGCAGCTTGTCAACGTCAAGGTCCTCATGCTCTGCGTCTCGACTGTCTCCACCTTCATACTCCCCGCATCCTACCCGTTCCTCACGGGCTACCTCGTATCCCTCTCGATTCCCCTGATGTGCTTTCTCACCGGGCTCATGTGGGGAATAGCGGGCGAAGCGCTGAAGAACGTCTACCTCAGACACAGGAAAGGCGCGAACACACTCTTCGCTCTCGCTCTCCTCGCCCTTGCCGTGAAAAGCGCGGTGACGCTTGTGACGGAGCTTACCGCGTAAAGTTACCGGAGTAACAGTTTTACATTTTCATGATTTCAGACGGCATAGAATGCGGAAAAACTCAACTGTTACCTTTCACTTTCCGCCGGCTTTCAATCATTTTACGGACTTTACTCTTTTTTTCTTGCCCGATTCCCTTTTCCATAGCAGAATTAACCCAACACAGAAAAAGGAGAACATAATGGCAGTAAACACCGAAGCTCTCATTATCGTAGTAGCCTACCTTCTCGGTATGCTCGTAATCGGCTACATCGTCGGCAAGCTCAAGATCAAGGATGCTGACGACTACATGCTCGCAGGGCGCAGAATGGGCCTCTTCATGGTTGCATTCTCACTCAGCGCAAACAACATCGGAGGCGGAAGCACCACGGGTCTTGCCGGAAAGGCATACACGACATGGGGCATGAGCGCCATCTGGTACGTCCTCGCTGCATCCATTGCAATGATTCCTCTTGCATACTTTGCACCGAAGATCAGAAAGACGATGGCAGTCACGATTCCCGAAGTCGTCGGAAGAAGATTCGGAAAGTTCAGCTCGGGCTTCTCTGCAATACTCAACATCATCGCTCTCTTCTGTCTCACATCAAGCCAGGTAGCAGCATCGGGTTCCGTCGTATCGGTTCTCACCGGCATCGACACAAGACTCTGCATGATAATCGCAGGCGCAGTCATCATCCTCTACACGACATTCGGAGGAATGATTGCAGACCAGGTATCTGACCTTGTGCAGTTCATAATCATCCTCGTCGGTCTTGCTGTTGCGACTCCGTTCGTAATCAAGGGCTGCGGCGGCTGGGACGCAATCGCATCCAAGCTTCCCGAAGGCCAGACAGACTTCACGAAGATCGGCTGGGTCGTCATCATCGGCTACATCTTCAACTACTTCTGCACCTTCCTCTCCGGCCCCGAAATGATCAGCCGCTTCGAGAGTGCAAAGGATGAGAAGACAGCAGTAAGGGCAAGCATCCTCTCTGCAGTCCTCATGGCTGCAATGGCTGTATTCCCCACACTCATGGGTCTTGCAGCACTCTCTGTCAAGGACGCTCTCGGCAATCCCGCATCGGGCTCCGCAATGATGGCAGTCACGACGGCATATGCTCCGACAATCATCACGGGTCTCGTTTCCGCAGCAATCATCTCCGCAACGATGAGCTCGGCAGACTCGAACCTTCTGTGTATGTCCACGATGATCATCAACGACCTCTATAAGCCCTATGCTAAGAAGGAACTCTCAGGAATGAAGGAAGTCAGGGCAACAAGATGGTGCAACGTCATCTGCTGCGCTGTCGCAATGCTGATCTCCCTCCTCGGAATCAACATCGTCACGATGAACACCTTCGCATTCGCAATCCGCTGTGCAGGCCCGTTCGCAGCTTACGGACTCGGCCTCGTTGTTCCGAAGGCTACAAAGCACTCCGGACAGATCTCCATCATCACCGGTACTATCGGCGTCATCTTCTGGCAGATCCTCTCCGGCGGTAACTTCTACATGGGAATCCTCCCCGTCGTATTCGGCTGTGCTGTCGGAACGATCACATTCTTCCTCGTCAACGCAATCGAATGGAAGAAGGGCGTCGAAGCTGCACCGAGTGCATTCATCGAATAAGGGAATCCTCCCTTACACCTGCGGTCGTCTCCGGACGGCCGTTTTTTCATGACTGAGCATTTTCGTTTTCCACAAATACAGATATACGGAATCCGATGGAAAGTAAAATATGAAAATTCCGCTGTCACTGCCGGAAAAACATGAGTTACAATTCCAACATTATATGGGGATTCGGGGGAATGCTGGTAGATTCGGAAGCACTTGTCATCATTGTTTCATACATTGCCTGTCTTCTGCTGCTCTGTCTTGCGGTAAGCAGACTCAGACTGAAGACGTCAGACGATTTCATACTCGGAGGCCGCAGGATGGGAGTGGCGCTCGTAGCCCTGTCGCTCAGCGCGGACAACATCGGAGGAGCAAGCACCTCGGGCGTTGCCGGATTCGCATTCTCGACGGGAAGCTCCGCAGCGGTATGGTACGTCCTCGCCTGCGCCCTTGCGATGATTCCGCTCTCCCTCTTCGCCCCGCGTATCCGCCGTACCCTCGCCGTCACGGTTCCCGAAGTCATCAGACGCCGCTACGGAAAAACACCCGCCGTCTTCACGGCGGCGCTGAACATGATATCCTCGGTGTGCCTCATATCCTCCCAGATATCTGCAGCGGGAATCGTAATCCATGCGGTGACGGGGATGAACCTCAGGCTTGCAATGGTCATAACGGCAGCGGTCATCTGCTTCTACACAGCCCTCGGGGGAATGGTTGCAGACCAGTTCACCGATGCCATACAGTACATCATGATCATCTTCGGCCTTGCCGTCGCCGTTCCGTATGTGATAGAGGGCTGCGGCGGCTGGAAGAGCGTTTCAGCCTCACTCCCCTCCGACTACGACAACCTCACGAAGGCGGGCTGGGTCACGATCATCTCGTCAGTCCTCAACTATTTCTGCACCTTCGTCACGGGCCCCGAGATTGCGAGCCGCTTCGAAAGCGCAAGGGACGAGAAGACTGCCTGGAAGGCATCCCTGCTCTCGGGCCTCCTCATGGCCGCAGTCGTCGCATTTCCCACAGTCATCGGACTCTGTGCATACTCCGTGAGGGAACACCTGGGCATACCCGGAGAGTCCGGAGCCCTCATCGCGGTCACGAGCAGGTACGCCCCGGGAGTCGTTGCCGGACTTCTTTCCGCCGCGATAATAGCCGCAGCGATGAGCTCCGCAGACTCATACCTTCTCTGTACGGCGGCAATCGCAGTGAAGGACATTTACATACCGCTCACGGGGAAGAATCCCGCGGAGAAGACGATAATCCGTGAAACGAGAATACTCATCGTATTCTTCTCCCTTGTTTCACTTGCCGTAGCAGTCTTCAACTTCTCAGCACTCCAGGTAAACACCTTCGCCTTTGCGCTCAGGTCCGCAGGGGTCTTTGCTCCCTACGGTCTGGGACTCCTCGTAAAGAAGGCGACGAGGCACTCGGGTCAGCTTTCCCTTCTCACGGGAACAGCCGGAGCCGTCGTCTGGCAGCTTCTCTCCCCGGAGAATTTCCTCCTCGGACTCCTCCCCTCCGTCTTCGGCGCGGGAGTGGGAATACTCACCTTCTTCCTGGTGAACCTGATAGAATGGAGGAAGGGATTGGAAGCGGCTCCGGATGCATATGAGGCAGTGCAGTGAAATCAGAATGAAAAAAACTTCGGCTACCCACTTGAAAATGTCCTTCAATAAATGTAAGTTAGACGGGTAACGAAAAATGCGGCCATAGCTCACCTGGATAGAGCAAGTGCCTTCTAAGCACTAGGTAGTTAGTTCGAGCCTAACTGGCCGTATACAGAGCGATGTGAAAGCATCGCTTTTTTCTTTGTCAGACCGAGTATGTGAAGATCAGAGACGGCCGGAAGTTCTGATCCGTGTTCTGCAGCAGCACGATGTTCAGAAGAAGCGAGAAGTCCCCGTAGGTTCCGAGAAGAGAGAGAGTAACTGACGACGAGAGCGTATCATCTGCGGAAACCATGTAGCTGTAGCGGACTCCCGCATCGAGAAGAACATCCTTCAGAAACTGCAGCGTGAGGTCTCCCGTGACGCTTATGCTCCTCTCTCCGGTGAATCCTATTCCCTTCGCATCCACCCCCAGGCGCGGCACGAGGTACTTCAGGTCCCCGTCGCTGTTGTAGACATTCCCCCTGTAGGCAAACGAGAAGGTCGTGTTTGCAACGAGATGCCTCAGGTATCCCTCGTCTCCCGAAGAGATGAGGTCATCCATCACGAGGCCGAAGGTGAAGTTGCTGAAATATACAAGAGTACCGACGTTGAGGTTGAATCTCTCGCTTCCCGTCATCTGCTCGTAAGGACTGAACCAGGCGTTTCCCGCAGCATTGATGAAGCCGGTCATTCTCTTGCGGAGCCTAGCAACCGAGTTTCCTCCCCCGAGACGGGCGCCGATGGAGAAATGGTTGAAGAAGGAATACGCAAGCGCAAGCTCGATGTCGAAGGACGAGTAGATGTCATAGTAGGCATTGCCGTCCTCCCTCACTTCACGTCCGGCAAGCGACGAGGAAACCTTCGCACTCAGCGCCACCGGGCCGCTGACGACAGTGCCCTGGAGTTCGCTTGCAGTGTTCTGCATACTGCTTACCGGCTCGCTGCCCCAGAGGGAGGTGTTGTAGTTCTCCCCGAGTGCATACGACACCTGATAGTAGGTCGTTCTCTCGAGAAGAGGAAGGGACGCGGGGTTTACGAAGATGTCCGAAAACGATCCGTAATAGGAAGCGGACGAGAATGCGCTGTAGCCCAGTGCCCTCAGGGACGTATCCGTCACGCCCAGAGTCGAAGCCGAGAAAAGAAGGAATGGAATGAAAAGCAGCAAAAACAGGATTCCCGTACGTCTCATCGGGGAAAGTATACAGGAAAAGAAGAGAATTGTTAATTCGCCCTTCACTCTCTATAATCAACTCATGGGCTCTGTTTTCTTTCATATCGACCTCGATGCCTTCTTCGCTTCCGTCGAATGTCTCGACCACCCCTCCTACAGGGGTAAGCCCCTCATCATCGGAGAGCCCGGACCGAGGAACGTGGCATCCACCTGCTCATATGAGGCAAGACGCTTCGGCGTGCATTCGGCAATGCCGATGACTGTGGCCCTCAGACTCTGTCCGCAGGCTATATGCGTCAGCGGCAACTACCGCCGCTACAGCGAGAAGAGCCGGGAAGTGATGAGAATAATCTCATCCTTCGCTCCGGGATTTCTGCAGGTATCGATTGACGAGGCCTTTCTCGACCTTACGGGAATGGAGCGTGTCTACCCTCTTCCGGGAAAGGCTGCAAGAAGTCTAAAGAAGAGAATACTCGACGAGACGGGACTGACGGTATCGATCGGAGTCGCACCGTCGAGGTTCCTGAGCAAGCTCGCATCAGACTATCACAAGCCCGACGGCCTTACCGTCGTCCCGCCGGGGCGGGAGATCGAGTTCGTCGACTCGGTGGGACTGGAAAAGCTCTGGGGCGTCGGGAAAAGCACACTCGAGAGTCTGAAGAGAAAGGGAATATACTCGACAGAAACCCTGAGATCCTACGACAGGGAGGCACTTCAGAGCATGTTCGGCCCCTCGAGCGGGGAATACCTCTACTCCGTATCACGCGGCATAGACCCGGGAATCTACACGGGAGAGGCAAAGACCCATTCGATAAGCGAGGAGAGAACCTTCTACCCCGACATCTACGGGGAGGATGCGATCAGTCAGAAGCTCATCGAGATGTCCGAGAGCGTCGCCTTCCGCGCCCTCGACGAGGGATGGATCGGACGCACCGTCACCGTCAAGCTCAGATACGGTGACTTCTCCACATACTCCATAAGCGAGACTCCGAAGAGCGCCATATACACTTCCGGCGACATCTACGAGATAAGCCGCCGTCTGACACTCGGAAAGTACAACAACTCGGGAGTGAGGCTCCTGGGAGTGACACTGGGTAACCTCTACAGAGGCGAAAGCCCCGAGCAGGGAGAGTTCTTCAGGGAGAAGGAGGAGAAGATGCGCATTCTGGAGAAGACGATACTCTCCCTCAACAAGGAGGGAGGCAACATCCACAGGGCATCGTCGGGCGGGAGAAGGAAGAAGGAATAATTGTACACTCCCCGTCACTCTGCTATCATGGGTGCATGCGTTCATTTCCGCTGAATACCGCCCCCGCGTGGAAGAAAACGCCCCGCTCTGCGGCGGAATGAAAAGGAGCAGAAAAAATGAAGAGAATATTCATAATAGGAACCGGAAACATGGGAGGAGCCATAGCCTCCGCTCTCTCCGAGGACGGGGAATACGAGGTCTTCGTCTTCAACAGGACAAGGGAGAAGGCTGAAAAGCTGGCCGCAGGACGGAGAATGACGGTACTCGACAGAATCTCCGACGCTGAGAAGATGGACGCCGTGATTCTTGCCGTGAAGCCCCAGCAGCTGGGATCCGTCTATGCCGAAGCGGCGGCACTGAATGCTGGAATGTACATATCCCTTGCCGCGGGCGTGACGCTCTCCTCTCTCAGTGAGAATCTGAAGACACAGAACGTCGTGAGATACATGCCGAACATCGCAGCCCGGGTGAAGAGCTCGGTGACAGCCGTTGCATTCCAATCCGCCCTCAGTAATGAGAATAAAGCCCTCGCACTCGCGACTGCCTCGTCGTTCGGCTCCGCCTTCGAGCTCGACGAGAGTCTCTTCAACGCCTTCATCGGCATTTCCGGCTCCGGGATTGCATACGTCTTCGAGTTCATGCATTCCCTCGCACTCGGGGGAGTGAGAGAGGGAATTTCATACAGAAAGGCCCTCGAAATCGTGGCGGACACACTCGAGAGTGCAGTAAAACTGCAAAAATCGGGCGCTGAGGGTGCAATTGAAAACGAAACTATGGTATGCTCTCCGAAAGGCACAACGATAGAGGGTCTTGTAAAACTCAAGGAACTTAACTTCGAGAATGCAGTCATCTCCGCTGTGAGCGCGGCCGCTGAAAAGGGACGCTCTCTCGGGAAGAAGGACTGAAAGGAAGAGGAAGGAAAATGATAGACATCAAGGAACTGAAGTCAAGAAGAGACGAAATCAGGAAGAACATCGCCGACAGGTACATGAATGTCGACCTTGATCAGATCATCAGGGACCAGGATGACAGGCTTGCACTTCTCCTGGAAGTCGAGAATCTCCGCACCAGGAGAAACGAAACAGCACAGAAGATGAAGGGAAAGCTCGACAACGAGACGAGAGCGAAGTACATCGCAGAGGGCAAGGCCATCAAGGACGAGCTGGCTCTCAAGGAAGCAGCGCTTGCTGAAATCGACTCGAAGTTCATGGCTGAAGCCAGGACTATCCCGAACTATGCCCATCCCGATGCTCCGATCGGCAAGGAGGACAAGGATTCCCTCGCAGTCAAGTTCGTCGGAGAACCCCCGAAGTTCCCGTTCAAGGCCAAGGACCACGTACAGCTGGGTGAGGAGCTCGACCTCCTCGATTTCGACAAGGGCGCAAAGGTCGCGGGACAGAAGTTCTACTACATAAAGAACAAGGCGGTCATTCTGCAGATGGCTCTCGAAAGATATGCCATGGACATCGTCGTGAAGCACGGCTTCACACCGTTCATCACCCCCGATGTCGCGAAGGAGGAGATTCTCAACGGAATAGGCTTCAACCCCAGAGGAGCGGAGTCCAACATCTACACTATCGAAGGCACGGACACATGCCTCGTAGGTACGGCGGAAATCACACTCGGCGGCTACTACAAGGATGCAATCCTCGAGAAGTCCGACCTTCCGATCAGAATGACGGGACTCAGCCACTGCTTCAGGCGTGAGGCAGGCGGAGCGGGACAGTACTCGAAGGGACTCTACCGCGTCCATCAGTTCTCGAAGCTCGAGATGTTCATCTACTGTCTTCCCGAGGAATCCGATGCATTCCACCGGGAGATTCTCTCCATCGAAGAGGAGATCTTCAGCGGTCTCGGACTTGCATACAGAATCGTCGACACCGCAACCGGAGACCTCGGCGCTCCCGCATACCGCAAGTTCGACATCGAGGCATGGATGCCGGGAAGAGGCGACAACGGAGAATACGGAGAGGTGACGAGCACATCGAACTGCACCGACTACCAGGCACGCTCCCTCAACATCCGCTTCCGCGATGATGACGGAAAGCTGAAGTTCGTCCACATGCTCAACGGCACGGCTGTCGCTCTCTCGAGGGCAATGGTCGCAGTCATGGAGAACTACCAGAACGAAGACGGCTCCATCACGGTTCCGCCGGCACTCGTACCCTACACGGGATTCGACAGGATTACAAAGTAAGAGAATATGGTCAGCGCGCTCAACACCGATTTCTACGAACTGACTATGATGCAGGGATTCTTTCTCCAGAAGAAGAATCCCCGTGTCGTATTCGACATGTTCTACAGAAACAACCCTTACAGGGGGGGCTACACTGTCTTCACCGGTCTCGAGCCTCTCATCGACGCACTCGAGAACTTCAGATTCTCGGATGAGGACATTGCCTATCTGAGGAGCCTCGGAAAATTCGATCCCTCGTTCATCGACTATCTCGCATCCTACTCCTTCACGGGCGACGTCTACGCCCTCGAGGAGGGAACGGTGGCATTCCCCGGAGAACCCCTCATCAGAGTCGAGACGACGATGATTGACGCCCAGCTCATCGAAAGCTATCTTCTCAACACGATAAACTTCCAGACTCTCATCGCAACGAAGGCCGCGAGAATGAAGGTTGCAACCCAGGGCAGGGGCTCGATCATGGAGTTCGGTCTCAGGCGTGCACAGGGAATCGACGGCGCGCTCAGTGCCTCGAGGGCATGCTTCGTCGGAGGCTGCGCAGTCACGAGCAACACTGCCGCGGGCGAGAAGTACGGCATTCCCGTTGCCGGCACGATGGCTCACTCATGGGTCATGCTCTTCGACTCCGAATACGAAGCGTTCAGGCACTTTGCAGACATCTATCCCGACAACTGCATTCTCCTCATCGACACATACGACACTCTCGGCTCGGGAATCGAGGCTGCAATCAGGGTCGGACTCGAACAGAAGGAAAAGGGACTGAGAATCGGTGTCAGAATCGACAGCGGAGACCTCAGCTACCTCACGAAGGCGGTAAGGGAGAAGCTCGACGAAGCGGGACTTGAGGATGCGACGATATGTATCTCGAACGACGTCACGGAGGAGATCATCCTCAACCTCGTCAACGACGGCGCCCCGATCGACAGCTGGGGAATCGGAACGCACCTTGTGACGGGAGGAACGCAGGCGGCCCTCGGAGGCGTGTATAAGCTCTCTGCAAAGGAGGAGAACGGAGTCTTCATTCCGACTCTCAAGATTTCCTCTTCCTACGAGAAGACGACAAACCCGGGAATCAAGCAGGTCTACCGTTTCTTCGACAGGAACGGCCAGGCGCTGGCGGACCTCATCGCACTCACGGACGAGAAGATAGAGAGCGGCATAAACCACATCTTCTATCATCCCTTCTCCACCGGCGACATGTTCATCATGAGGAAGAACAACTACGCCGAGATAAGACCGCTTCTCGTAAAGCAGATGGAAAACGGAAAGCGCGTGAAGAGCGCATGCACGCTCCCGGAGCTCCAGAAGCGAGTAACGGAAAGCCTCTCGCACTTCGACAAGACCTACAAGAGACAGATAAACCCGCATATTTATAAGGTATCGCTGACGGGAAAGCTCAAGGACCTCAAGGCAGAACTTGTCCTCAAGGCGAAGATGCAGGAATGACTGAAGGAGACACCCGGGAGACCGGGTGTTTTCAATGTCGAACAGAACGGGGATTCATTACTCTTTCCGACAGAAAACGTCAGAAATCGAGTATTCTGTCGAATTCCGAGTTGATGACATCTGAACACTCATCCATCGAAGAGCCGTCTATCATTCTGGATTCATCATTCATTATCGCAGTCAAAGAGCCGCCGGAGAAAAGGTATGCAGCCGTGTTCTCATACCTCATCATGTATTTTCTCCCGACACCTGGAACGGCCTTTCCCCTCTCCATGAACCTGTCCCGGGCAGGATTGAAGTTCTCGATCATGCTCACCATGTACGGAGAATTCGTCGTCATAAGCAGTTTTCCGAATGTTCCGAATCCGAATGATGAAGAATTGAAGAGACCGCGTACAAATGCCTTCTCAAGCCATGCAGATACTGTCGTTGCCTCCTCTTTTCGGATTTACATTCTTATTCTACCAGAGAACAGTAAATACTCAACAGCAGATTACTCCTCATCCCACTTGTCGATGAGCGTGAAGAAGTCCGTTTTCTGGAGGTTGATCTGCTTCTTCTTAATCTCGCTGGAGAGGACCTCCCTGTCGACGTAGGGCTTCCACTTGCTCACAAAGCTCTTCCCCGCGATTCTCTTTATCGAGAGGGCCTTCGTGTAGAAGCGGTTCATGCCGGGACACTCCGAACGGTCCTCGATTACGGAGACACGGCCGGGAAACTGCACGGCAAGCGACGGCGTAAGCTTCACGCTGTAGCCGAAGAGCCATGCCCGGGTTCCGAAGTCTATGCTCTGGTAGTATTCGCTTATTATCTCGATGTCGTAGCCTCTGAGACGCTGGAAGAGCGCTCTGTCGTAGAGCCCGCTCTGAAGAACGGGATAGAGCGTACGCTGCTCCTTTCCGCTCTCGATGTCGGGAAGAAACGACTGCGGGTCGACCTCCTTGCCCCTCAGGAACGGCGCACGGAGCGTCGGCATCACCTCGGCTTCCGAGCTGAGCATCACGGGACATATCACGGCAGGGTGTTCACGCCCCGACATTATCGAGAGAAGAGCCGCACCGTCGAAGGCTATGAGATCCATGTCGCTGCGGACGATGAGGAAATAGTCCGTGTAACACTCGTCGGCCATGGCGTTTATGAATTCGCCAGTCGTCGTCTCGTTCTGGAAGACGATGAATGTGACCTCGGGGTATTTCGACTGGATGGCATATTCCTCCATCCTGTACTCCGTAGTCAGGACGTGAAGCGAGAGATTCATGTTCTGAAGGTACCAGGTGATGCACTTCTCCAGATCCTCCCTGCCTCCGAAATCGAGTATGCCTACAGCAAACTGCTTCTGCTTGTAGAGAGAGGAGATTCTGAATCCCAGATCCTGTTTTCGAAAGACCATTCTATAACTGCTCATAGCTGACTGCCGTATCCTCCGGACGGAAAACCACCTTATGGTTCTCTCCTATCATAGCATTTATATCCTTCGACGGGTGGCCCTTTATGAGAAGAATCTCACTCGAGTTGAAGGATGTAACGGCCTTCATTATCGTCTTTCCGTCTTCCTTCTTCACGTCAACGACGTCTCCCTCGTGGAAGACACCTTCGACGCTCACGATTCCCGAAGGAAGAAGGGACTTGTGCCCCAGGAGAGCTTTTGCAGCTCCGTCGTCGACTATGATCGAGCCCGCGGAGGGGGTGTTGATTATCCAGCGCTCCCTCTGCTTTATCCTGTCGAGTGGGAGGATGTAGGTTCCCTTCTCCTCACCGTCCATTATGCGGATGAGTATATCATCCTCATAGCCCGAGGCGATAACCGTTCCGCAGCCGCCGTCCTGGGCGATGCGGGCGGCCATGAGCTTTGTCTTCATTCCCCCCGTGGAGAATGTCGAGCCCTTTCCGCTTGCCCATGAGAAGACGGTGGAGTCTATCTCCCTGAGCTCGGGTATCATCTGAGCGTTCTCATCCGTCTTCGGGTTACCCGTGTAGAGACCGTCGATGTCAGTAAGGAGAACAAGGAGGGATGCATCGATCTTGCTGGCAATGAGGGCGCTCATTCTGTCGTTGTCGCCGAATACGTTTCCGATTTCCGCCGTGGAGACGACGTCATTCTCGTTGAATACGGGAATAACCGAGAGGTCGAGCAGAGTCTGTACTGCGGTACGGAGATTGTTGTAGCTCCGTCTGTTGTTGAGAACGGAACGCGTTATGAGAATCTGCGAACAGATGAGTCCGTGACGTGAGAAAGCCTGCTGCCAGGCGTCCATCAGCACCGGCTGTCCGATTGCTGCGCAGGCCTGGCGGAGGGCTATGTACCTCACCGCGCTCTCGTGTCCGAGGGCCTTTGCTCCGAGTCCCACAGCGCCCGAGGAGACGAGGAGAACCTGGATTCCCTTCTTTCTGAGAACGGCTATCTGGTCGACAAGCTTCCCGATACGACTTCTGTCTATTCCGCTTTCGTCCGCAAGGAGGTTTGTTCCCACCTTGACGACGATTCTTCTGACTCCCGAAAAATCCCTCATACCTTTATTTCCCTGAAATGGAATGCCTTCTCCGCATTGCTGCCGCTGTACTCTCCGACAGTCTCTCCGTGTCCCGTGAGAATCCACTTCGTCGTCATGAGACCGTCGAGTCCCACGGGACCGCGGGCATGCAGGCGCGATGTCGAGATTCCGACTTCGGACCCCAGTCCGAATCTGTAGCCGTCGGCAAAGCGCGTGGAGCAGTTCACGAACACATCGGCGGAATCCACGTTACGTGTGAAGTAACCGGCTTCCTCTGCGCTCTCCGTGATGATTGCATCCGTATGCTTCGAGGAATGTCTGGCTATGTGCTCCACGGCTTCCTCTGTCGAATCGACGACCTTCACTGCGCACTCAAGGGAGAGATATTCGGTATCCCAGTCGGAGGAAACGGCGGGTACCGCCCCGGGAAAATACGGAAGAGCACGGCTGTCTGCGTGTATTCTGACGCCTTTCTCCCCCAGAGCCGCAGAAAGACGCGGAAGGAGAGACGGGGCAATTCCGCTTTCAACGAGAATCGTCTCGGTGCTGTTGCAGGCTGCGGGGTACTGTGTCTTCGCATCCACGAGTATTCTCACGGCCTTCTCAACATCCGCGGTATCTTCTATATAGGTTATGCATAAGCCGTCGGAGTGTCCGAGTACGGGGATATGGGTGTTGTCCATCACGTACCTGACAAAGCTGTTGGAGCCTCTGGGGATTATGAGATCCACCCACTCGTCGGCCGAAAGCAGTTCCTTCACGTCCTCTCTCGTCTCGAGGGCGTCAATCCAGTCTGAAGTAAAGGAGAAATCCTTTGTTGCTTCCCTTATTATGTCGACAAGAACCCTGTTCGTCAGTGAAGCCTCGCTTCCTCCCTTGAGAATGAGGCCGTTGCCGCTCTTGAGGGCAAGAGATGCTATCTGCACCAGGGCATCGGGGCGTGCCTCGAAGATCATGCCTATGACTCCGAGAGGAACAGTCACCTTCCTCAGAACGAATGACGAGTCTATCTCGCGCTCCTCTCTGGTACGGAACACTGGGTCGGGAAGAGACTTCACTTCCATGAGTCCCCTTACCGACTGGTCCATCTTGGAGTCCGTATATTTCAGTCTTGAAACAAGGGCTTCCTTCTCACCCCTTCTCACTGCCTCTTCGACATCCCTGCCGTTACATTCCCTGATTCTCTCACGATTACGCGAGACGGCATCTGCAATAGCTTCAAGTGCGCGGTTTCTCTCCTCTCCGTCCGAGCGGGAGAGGAGAACGGACGCATTCTTCACTCTCTGAAAAAGACTTCTATCCATAGAAACAGTCTACCGTAAAACAGTGTTTTCCTTCAATTGTGAGTCGAAAGATAATGGTCAACTGCGACGACTACGGACGAGCCTATCGCCCTCGCCTTGTCGCTTATCGTCATGTGGTCGACTTCCTCGCCCCTCGGGTCGATATCTGCAGCCTTGAAATGCTCCGGGACTTCAAGTCCTCCGTGAAGGAGTCCCCTGATCTTGCCGTCAATCGAAGCGTAGACGGGAGTATCGTCAACGTATGCGATGATGTCGCCCTTCTTCACTATGTCCCCGATAGCTGCATTTTCCCTGAAGACGCCGGAGCAGGGAGTATGCATGACCCGCTCCTTGCCCGCTCCCGCGATGAGTCCCGGCATTCCGGTATTGGGGATTGCACTTCCCTCGTACATGATACGGCTCAGTCTGTGTCCCCTCATTGTCTCTATGACGCAGTTGCAGTCGACTCCGCACGTAAAGCCCGGGCCGAGCGCGACGACGAACGGCGCCATGTCGATTGTCGTTCCGAGATTCTTCTTCGCAAGAATCGCATCGACGACTGTCTCGGGCTGGAGCTCCCTGATGATGTCGCCGTCTCTGTCGACGATGAGAGCAACTTCTCCTCTCTTGACGGCCTTCATACATTCGTCCGCGTTCGAGCAGAGCGTGCTCGTGACCCCCTCTATCGTCTGGGCTCCCGTGTAGATTCCCTCTGCAAAGGAGACAGTCCTTCTGATGACGGTGGGCCTGTCCGTTTCGGTTGCAATGACCATGTAGCCCGCATGATGCAGAGCGACAATCGTTCCCGTCGCAAGGTCCCCCGCCCCGCGGACCACGACAAGACGGCGGCTACGCCTGATGTAGGGAACACAGCTCTTATGGGAGTATGCGGCAGATACCTCGGCAGCGACGGAGACGGAAATCTCCTCCGGTGTCTCCTCACCGATTTCGATTCCCATCGGGAGATGGAACCTGGGATCCTTCGGGGGCCTGCGCTTACGCGAAGAGAGGAAGCCGATGTAGAAGGCGGAAGAGGAGACGAGAATATCCTTTATGTTCTCCATCTCCTCGGGTACCGTGCAGACGACGGCGGTGTTCTCGTTGATGACGACGCTCTCGAGCCCTTCCCTGATTGAAGAGGAGAGGATTCTCCTCGCCGAGGGGAAGTTCTCCTCTGTAAGAAGATACTCCCTCGTATCGATTACTGCCACATTCCACCCCATGAAGTGGAAGATGCTGTACAGGGCCTTTCCCACGTGCCCCGCTCCCATGATTACAAGTCTTCTGTCCTTTACCGGTATATCTATCATGATTTCAATTTCTCCGTACTGTCTGACCTTCAGTTTCTCACGTCTGCCCTTCCCATCGTCCAGCGCCTCGAGGGCAAGACGTATTGCCTCGGCCTCGTGAAGACCTCCACCGACGGTTCCCGCTGTCGTTCCGTCCCGGAAGACGGCCATCCTTCCGCTCTTCCGGCTTACGGTTCCCGTCGCCCCGATTATCGTCACGAGAGCGAAGGCTTCATTGTATTTCTCCTTCTCTGCAAGAAGATCAAACATAATCGTATATGACTCCTTTCCTTTCACTTACAATATATGCGGAGACTCCGGGAGGTATCGTGAGGGAGAGTACGGTATTCCTCTCCTCCTCTGTCATACAGTCTCCTCCGTTGAAGAGGATGATGTTCACGGTATCCTTTCTCATACCCTTCATTGGTCCCTCGGGAGAGAGCAGAAAGGCCTCGAGGTACTCCCTGTCGACGGAAATATTGCGCTCGTCTCCGAATACGGCATCTTCCGCTCTCTTCCCCACTCCCCAGATTCCCGTGAGCGACACGACTGCAGTAGTCCGGGGAAGGACCACCGGATCACGTGAAGTGTGCACCTTCACTGGTCTCTGTCTCGAACCGTCGGCTTCACAGAGTACGACATCGAATAGGACGGATGCGGAGAGTATTTCATCCTCACCGGGGAAATACAGCTTCTCTTCCTTTCCGTTCTGATGAGCAAAGAGCGTGAGCGTACCCTTTTCCGGGTGTAAGGAAACAAGATCGGAAAGGGAAAGAAAATAGTAATCCTCCCCGTAGTTCTCCCTCCCGGGCGGCGCCAGCTTCGTCGTTGTCGTGAGAAGAACACTCAGTCCCCTTTCTTTCAGGTACTTCCCGAATTCCCTGAGGAACGTCGTCTTTCCACCTCCCCCCGTTACAGAAATGAAGGGTCTGTCGACATTGATGAGTTTTTCTTCCATTAACGACCAGAGCTGCATGAGGAAATATTACCACACGCTTCTGAAGGTGATAAGAAGGAAAAGGAACATTCCCCTCAGGGTTTCAGGCAGGAATCGGAACGTCAGGTTGATATCCCGTATACGCTCTTTCTTTTTGATACTCATTCTGAATTATGTTATTATCGTATATGAAGACGCAAAGTGAAAAGGATAGAAACCGGAAACAGTTCTTTTGAAAAGCTGATTGCCAGCGGTAATCTCTATGTCGATAAAACCAGGTATATCTATTCTCTTCTCACGGACGGGGGAACCTACTACTTTCTGTCACGTCCCCGCAGGTTTGGAAAATCCCTGACTCTCAGTACTCTTGAGGCAGTGTTGAAAGGGAAGAGGGAACTCTTCAAGGGACTCTATATTGATTCGACGGAGTATGACTGGAAGGAGTACCCCGTAATACATATAGATTTCAGCATGTGCATTGAGAATTAAGCTTCTGATATCAGCGAATGGATAAACAGACAGGTAATCGATACCGGAACTTTCTACGGAATAAAGCTTGAAAAGAACGACAGGTATAATTACAACCTGGAAAAACTGATAACAAAATTGGCAGAGAGGGAAAAAGCGGCAGTCCTTATCGACGAATATGATTACCTCCTCACAAATAACATCAACAGCGGGCATATTGAGGACATCAGGAACACTCTCAGAGGTTTTTACTCAATTCTGAAGGCTCAGGGTGCAAACATGAGAATATGTTTCATTACCGGCGTCACCAAGTTCTCGAAGGTCAGCATCTTCTCCGCGATGAACAACCTTACCGACATATCCGTCATGGAGGAGTATTCGACTGCGTTCGGTTATACCCAGGAGGAGCTTGAAGCATATTTTGCCGGCTATATCGAGAAAGCAGCAGAGAAGAACGGTACTACAAGAGAAGAGTTTCTTGCCTCTCTCAAACGCTGGTATGACGGCTATCATTTCACAGCTGAGGGAGAGCCTGTCTACAATCCCGTTTCGATAGGCTCCTTCTTCTACATGGGTGCCCGGTTCTTCCGCAATTACCGGATTCAGACAGGCGGCATGACGATGCTCCTGACGGAGATTGCAAAGCGTGTCAGGTTTGATGTGTCTTTTACAGACGAGTGTAGAATATCGGAAGAAAAACTCCATACTACGGACATAGTCCAGATGGTGCAGACAGAGGTAAGCAGGGAGAGTTTCCTTGCACTGCTGTATCAGACGGGATACTTGACGATAAAGGAGGCAGTCCCCGTCAGGGGAAGTTATCTCATAAGACTGGGATACCCCAATGAGGAAGTCGAACAGGGGCTCAACGAGATTCTGCTTCCCGCATATCTCTCATCTGCAGCGAGAGCCTTCGACCGTCTCGTCATCCTCGATTACTTTGACAGGGGGGACGTAAGCGGGGCTATGACGACGCTTTCCTCGATATTCTCCGCCATTCCATATCATGAGCTTGTTTTCGACTGTGAAAGCGCAGTTCATGCAGGATTCGTATGCATGATGAATATTCTGGAAGCCGACATAATCGCGGAGGCTCCCACGAACCGGGGACGCATTGACTGTGTCCTGAGGTGCCCGGATTATATTTTCGTCATAGAGTTCAAATTCAACCAGAGTGCAGATGCGGCAATATCGCAGATAAAGGATAAGAAGTACTACGAGCCGTATATCAGGTTACACAAGCCGGTTCATCTTCTCGGAATCAACTTCTCGACAGAAGAGAAGAACATCACAGAGTGGAGGGAAGAAATCCTGAAGCAGCTGTAATAGGTTATTCTGGCAATTCTCCGAGCAGGAGTCTGTGCTATTCGATGAGATTCTCGAACATGTGCGCAAGGTACTCTCTTCTCTTTCTTCTCTTATCCACTGTTTCGTGTACAGCACAGGACACGCCGTATACAGCGGCGAGAACGGAGAATGCAACGAAGAGCTTACCGAAGAGATCGGGATGACGTGTGTAGAACGTGAGCCCATCCTTCTGTCCCACCGGTACTTCATATATTCCCCAGCTCTGTGTGAATGGTTCGAGTTCGTTCACGATTTCCCCCGACGGAAGTACAAGTGCGGTTATTCCGCTGTTCGTCGACCTCAGTAGCGGACGCCTGTTCTCCACGGCACGGAAGACGGCGAGCTGAAAATGCTGTCTCTCCGCCTGCACGGAACGTGACCAGTAGTCGTTGGAGAGGTTTATGATCATATCGGCACCGTTACGGACAAACTCTGCTGAAAGATAACCGAAGGTATCCTCGAAGCAGATCGGAGTCGAGAATCCTATTCCGTCGTACTCGAAGACCACGGCCTCGTTTCCCTTCTCCCACCACTTGTAGTCATTGGCCTTCAGAAGGGCATAGAGATGCGGAAACTGCTTCTCGTAGGGGAAGTATTCGGTGAAAGGAACAAGGTGCTGCTTACGGTAGGTTCCTTTCACAATTCCGTCTGCGAAGTAGATTACGGTATTGTAGGTCTTCCAGTTCCACTCTCCGTTCTCGAGTACGGGATCGAAGTCCCTGTCCTTTATGACACCCTCGGGATTACCCGTGATGAGAGGAACCGAAAGATTCTTTCCGAACTCCACGAATCTCTCAACAAGCCTTCTTGTCGTTATGTTCACGTTGTAGCTCTGGTGCCAGCTCACGGAAGGGACGAATGCGGTCTCGGACCAGACAACCATGTCGGGGTTCTCCTTCATGGCCTCTCCTGTCAGTTCCACAAGAGTCTCGAAGTTCGCCTTGTATGTGGAGTACCCGCCCTGCCACGTGTCCGCACTGTGCTGTACTGCGGCAACCTTTACAGTGCTCTCCGGTTCTTTCCTGTCGTAATACGTCTTCATGAAGAAGCCGGTGATCCAGACAAGAAGAAGGATGATGACGGAGAAAAGGAACAGATTTCTCAGCTTTCTGTTTCTCCATTCCACGATTGAAGCAGCAGCAAGAGCCTGGGGAAGCGTCATCACCGCACCGAGTCCCCAGATTCCCGTGATGCTCACTATCTGGATGAGCGACGTGTATTCATACACCGCACTCGTGAGGTTGCCGTAGGGGTATGCGAGAAAGCCCTGCTGGGTGAGGTAGAGATAGGCGTTGTAGAAGAGCCATGCCGCGACGGCATAGTGCTTTCTGAAAAGATTCCTCGAAGAACGCAGAACAACGAAGAGTACGGCATACTGTATGCACTCGAGCACCGGTGCAATGAGTATTGCCAGAGGATGGAAGGTTGCAAGCCAGTAGTTGTAGAAGTAATAGAAGAGAAAGCCGTATTCGAGGCCGTAGAACCATACCGTCCGGTATGATGACGTATATGTTATCCAGAAGACCGGAACAAGACTGAAGAATGCAAGGAACGGCAGTCCGTTCTCTATGTATTTTCCCGGGAATGCAAGGGACGCAAGGACTGCGGAAAACGCAGTCAGCACACAGCGCAGCATGAATCCGATCCATCCCGGTTTCTTTTTCGACATGGAAGCATTCTACAACTTTCCCCCTCTTTTGTGTGTCGGGATTGTGTGTAGATTCCTCTGGTTTGTTCGACTTAACTAACTCTTTGAATCAAAAACATTTAACATTAACATTATTGCTTTTCTCCTTCACTCGGAATAGAATTGCCGCATGCAGAAAGAGAGAGAAAGGTCGTATTACATCAGGAGAGCGGGAAACATAGGGACGATTACGAATCTCCTTCTCGGAGGCGTGAAGATTGCCGCGGGCCTTTTCACATCCTCGATTGCCATTCTCTCCGACGGCGTCAACAATCTCTCGGACAGCATATCGGCAATCGTTACCCTGATAGGCTACAGGGTTTCGAAGAGAAGACCCACGAAGGCCCACCCCATGGGCTACGGAAGAATCGAATACCTTTCGGCCCTTCTCGTCTCCATTCTCGTCATACTCACCGGTTTCTCGTTCCTGAAGTCCGGCATCGAGGCGCTGGGTACTCCGTCGGAGATTGCAGTCACACCCGCCGTTCTCGTAATCATGATTCTCTCCGTCATCGTCAAGATTGCACTCTGGATCTTCTACAGAAGAGAGGGAAAGAGGACACAGAGCACCGCCCTCAGGGCGTCAGCCCTCGACTCCCTCTCCGATGCGCTTGTGACGACTGTGACGATTCTGTCGTCGGTTCTTTCACCTCTTCTCCCCATCTCCCTCGATGCTCCCGCGGGAATCGTGGTGTCGCTCTTCATAATGTGGACGGGAGTATCATCGGTACTCGGCATTTCAGATACGATCCTCGGAAAGCGCCCCTCGAAGGAGGAAGTGCAGAAGATAAGAGAAATAATAAAGTGCTATCCCCCGCTCCGCGGCGGCTATGATATCCGAATCCACCGCTACGGTCCGGAGTCCAGTGTCGGCACAATCGACGTCGAAGTCCCGTTCGAGGCTACGGCGGAGGAAGTGTACGAAGCCATGGAGAAGGCGAAGAAGGAACTGCAGGAAAAGACCGGTACCATATTCACCTTCGGCATGAATGCCGAGAATCAGGACGACGAAAGAGTAAGGGAGATGATGGACAAGACACTGAAATGCATACAGATGTCCTCGGAGTACGTCATCGGCATCCACGGCTTCCATGTACACTTCGAGGAGAAGAGGATAGAGTTCGATGTCGTCGTGTCGTTTGCACTGAAGGACTGGGACAGATTCCGCAGAAATCTCACCGGCCTCCTCGAGCTCATATTCCCCGACTACAGCGTCTCGTTCAACATAGACCCCGACTACTCCTGAAGAGTTCACCAGCCTTTTCGAGAGCCTTCCGGTCGGCCTCGAATGACAGAAGGGAGTATGCCTTTTCCGTTTCAACCCACATAACTTCGTCGGTCTCGCCCTCCTGAGGCCCGGGCTCTCCCGAGACATAGACCGACGGAAAGAAGTACACCTTCCTCTCGTCCCCCGGTCTCTGTGACGGAACGACAACGGGTAACGAGATGATCTGAGCCTTTATTCCGGTCTCCTCCTCCGTCTCCCTGAGCGCAGCTTCCTCTCTTGTCTCCCCATTCTCCACGTGGCCCTTGGGAAAGGAACAGTGCGAGAAGTATCTGATGAGGAGAACCCTGTCATCCCTGAAACAGATGCAGCCTGCCGAATCGACCCTGTCCGTCATGACTCATTCTTCGGAACACAGACGAAGTGCTCCTCTCCATCAATCAGGACAGAGGCGGTGTTTATCGGGAACGAGTAAAGAGACGAAAGAAGATCTGACGTCATGATTTCGTCAGCGCTCCCCTTACGGAGTATTCTGCCGTCCCTGAGGGCGATTATCGAAGTCGAGTAGAGTGCGGCAAGGGAGGGGGAATGAGTCGAGAAGATTACAGTGTAACCCTTTTCTGCAAGCTGTCTTATCTTCCGCATGACGCGGTGACTGTTTGCGTAGTCGAGTGCTGCCGTGGGCTCGTCCATGATGAGGATTCCCGCGTCCTGCATCAGGGAGCGTGCAAGAAGCATCAGCTGTCTCTCTCCCCCGCTTATCTTCTTCACTCCCCGTCCGGAGAGGGATGAAATACCCATGGCTTCAAGAAGCTCCACAGCCTTCTTCCTCTCGTCCTCTCCCGGAACGTCGAAGATGGAGAGCCGTGAGGCGGAGCCCATCATGACGGTGTCGAGCACACTGTGGTCGAAGACCGCGGAAAACGACTGCGGGATGTAGGCAAGCATTCTCGCCCTCTCCCTGTCCGGGAGATCCGCTATTCTCCTCCCGTCAACTGTTACGCTGCCCTTCTGCGGCTTCAGAAAGCCCAGTATGCACCGGAAGAGTGTGGACTTTCCGACTCCGTTGGGACCGAGGAGTGCTATCACCTCACCGTCTGAGGCTGTGAAGGATATATCGTCAAGGACGTTCTTCTCCCCGTATGTGAAGGATACATGCGACACCTCAAGCTTCATTTTCCCTGCCTCCGGTTATTATGAGATAAAGAAACACGGGTGCTCCGATGAAGGACGTAAGTATTCCCAGCGGCAGTTCGCTTGTAGTGATGATTCTCGCAAGATTGTCGACAAAAAGGAGGAATGTCCCTCCGAGAAGAATCGACGACGGCAGAACACGGCGGTTGTCGACCCCGGTCATGAGACGTGAGAAATGCGGAATCACGAGGCCCACCCAGCCTATCATGCCGCTGACGGAGACAGAAGCCGCAGTCATCAGTGTTGCAGAGAGAACGACGACGACTCTGAGGCGTGAGGTGTTGACTCCCATACTCCTCGCTTCACTGTCGGTAAGGGAGAGAAGATTGATTCTCCACCTTAAAAGGAAGATCGGCACTGCCCCGATGATAATCGGGATGAATGCGAACCGGAGGTCCTTCATCTTTATGGACGAAAGGGAGCCCATCAGCCAGTATGTGATTGCGGGCAGCGTGCTGTCGGTATCTGCTATGAGCTTTATGAATGATGTGGCGGAAGAAAAGAGGGAGCTCACCATCACGCCCGCGAGGACGAAGGCGAGAGTCTGGCTTATGCGGCTGAAGCGCGAAATGATGAGAGCGAGGAATACGGCGCTGAGGCCGAAGATGAACGACGAAAGTGTCACCGTGAAGTAGCTGCCGCCGAGGAGCAGTGCAATCGCAGCACCGAACCCCGCCCCCGACGAAGCCCCCAGGAGGTCCGGAGATACCATCGGATTACGGAATATAGCCTGGTAGGCTGCTCCCGAGAGGGACAGGGCTGCGCCTATCATGAAGGCCGCGACGATTCGGGGAAAGCGTATGTTGATGACGACGACGGCCTCCGCGTCCGTCCAGGTCTTTTCGAGGGCGTAGCGGCCGCCCGTCAAAAGCTCAACTGCTCTGCTTATCAGAATCTTCAGTGCAGTCAGCGGATTCACTGTATAGCGACCGATGTTGAAAGAAAAGAGAAACACCAGTACTGCAACGATGACCATGGGGAGAAATACCGAGTGCTTCCTTTTCATAAACTGCTCCGACAGAAGAGAGAATAACACAGCGGAAAAAGTTAGACAAACGAATTATTCTGGAAAATATAACGGTTTTCCGCACAACTCCTCTTTTTTTCTTTGCAGAAGATAAAGAAGAAAGTGTAAGATTGAGGCATGTACACACCATCCCCGACCAGATATGACTCAATGCTGTACAGACCATGCGGAAAATCGGGACTGAAGATTTCCTGTCTCTCCCTCGGTCTCTGGCACAATTTCGGTGCCGGCAGCGACAGAAGAACGACAGAAGAAATCATCACGACCGCATTCGACAGCGGAATAAACTCCTTCGACCTTGCGAACAACTACGGTCCTCCCGCGGGGAGCGCCGAGGAGAGATTCGGAGAAATCCTCAAGACGACGCTCTCCGGATTGCGCGACGAAATCGTCGTATCGACGAAGGCGGGCTACGAGATGTGGCCGGGCCCCTTCGGTGACGGAGGGAGCAGGAAGTACCTCATTTCATCGCTTGACCAGTCACTGAAAAGACTTGGACTGGACTATGTTGACATCTTCTACCACCACCGACCCGATCCTTCGACTCCCCTCGAGGAGACTGCGTCGGCGCTTGCAGACATCGTCAGATCCGGAAAAGCGCTCTACATCGCACTCTCGAACTACGGAGAGGAGATCTTCGAAATGGAGAGAATCCTCAGGGAGGACTACAGGATTCATCCGATTCTCAACCAGGTCTCCTACTCCATTCTCAACAGGCGCGGTGACAGTGACGGAACTCTCTTTCCCCGCCTCGGAAAAGAAGGAATCGGAGTGATTGCATTCTCGCCCCTGAGTCAGGGACGTCTTACTGACAAATACCTCTCCGGAAACATTCCGGAAGGAAGCAGGGCTTCCGAAAACGGATTTTTAAAAAGAGACGACATAACCCCCTCAGTCGTAAGCGGTCTCAACAGCCTCAACTCTCTTGCGTCCAGGAGGAGCCAGAAGCTCTCTCAGATGGCACTCAACTGGGTTCTCGAGAGAGATGGAATGACGAGTGCGATAGTCGGTGCGAGGACTCCCGGACAGCTTGAGGAGAACCTCGCCCTGCTGAAGAACTACGCTCCCTTCACAGAAGAGGAAGAGAAGACAATCGGGGAATGCGTGAAGGGAATATCATTCAGGAGATGAAACAGTGAAATCGAACGTGAAGGTAAGAGTGGGAGTTGACGGCAACTGGTTCTTCGGCCCCGGCGGCGCGGAACTCCTGGAGAGAATAGACGAATACGGCTCGGTGAGAAAGGCCGCAGCATCGATGGAACTCAGCTACTCGAAGGCCTGGAAGATTATCCACCGCAGTGAAGAGGGCTGGAAGTGCCCTCTCGTCGAAAGGACGACCGGAGGTGCAGGCGGCGGGAAATCGAATCTCACGGATGATGCGAGGAAAATAATCGCCCTCTTCAGGGAATTCGAGAAGAAGACAAATGACTACGCGGGAGAGATCTTCGGAAAGCTCTTCGGAGAATACCTCTGATGTGGTGGACCGATGAGAAGATAATGTGGTACGAGAGAGCTTCCGCGAGATGCGACTACCACATAAAGCTTGCCCGGATCATCGAGAAACACCTTTCTCACGACAGGAGCGTACTCGAACTGGGGTGCGGACTGGGGCATGTCGCCCCTCTTCTCGGAAAAAACCGGACGGTAAAGGCCGTCGACATCGACGAAAGAGCGATAGAGTGCGCACGGAAAAGAGAAAAGAAGGACATCTACTGTGTCTCGGACTGGAAGGACTGGTCGGAGAAGGCGGACGCAGTTGTCTGTATCTGCTTCGGCCACCTCGACAGGAAGGAGAATCCTGTCCCGCTTATGAATCTCTCCAACCGCCACGTCATCTATACCTTCAGCCTCCACCGCGGCCAGAGGAACGACCTCGTACTGAAGGAAACGACTCCGAAAGAGGAAATCGAGAACAACCTCAGAAAGAGCGGGTATTCCGTCACATCGGAGAGCTTCACCCTCTCCTTCCCGCAGCCCCTCAAAACGCTCGGGGAAGCGGAGGAGTTCATCAGAGTCTCGTATCCCGGAAAGAAGACGGAAGACTACATGCCCTTCGTGGAGAGAAGCGGAGACGACGAGTTCCCGTACATTCTCAGAAACGAGAAGAAGATGGTGCTCTTCGACATCGCAAAACCGGACAGCGTGTGTCATTTCGGACCAACTTCGTAGTTCTGTTGTTATTCCTCCTTTTTCTGTACACGACTTGCACTTCTGCTGTTATCTTTGTCTTGAGGTAACTTATGGAACAGGAAAACAACCCCAAGAAGAACAGCAGACCGGTAATCTACTACGCGGTTCTGGTCTTCATAGTAATAATGCTTCTCAATGCATTCGTATTCCCGAAGATAATGACCAGCAGAGTCGAAGAAGTACAGTACTCGGACTTTCTGCAGATGGTCGGAAACGGAGAGGTCAGCCAGGTCGTACTCTCCGATGACTACATAGTCTTCTCCGCCGAAAGGGACGGAAAGACTGTGACATGCCAGACGGCGGTATTCCCGGACGACGATCTCATAAACAGACTCAGCGCTGCGGGCGTATCATTCTCGACATACGTAGAACCCGAATCCTCGCCGATTTCGACATTCCTCGTCACCTGGATTCTACCGGTTCTCATCTTCTCGTTCCTCGGGCGTCTCATATTCGCCTTCGTCTCCAGAAAGGGCGGAATGAACGCCATGAGCTTCGGCAAGAGCAACGCGAAGATCTACGCCGAGAACGAAACGGGAGTCACGTTTGCCGATGTCCAGGGTGAGGACGAAGCGAAGGAGGCACTCGAGGAAATCGTAAGCTACCTCCATGACAATGAAAAGTATTCGAAGATAGGAGCAAAACTTCCCAAGGGCGCACTGCTCGTGGGCCCTCCCGGAACGGGTAAGACGCTTCTTGCAAGAGCCGTTGCGGGAGAAGCGAAGGTCCCATTCTTCTCGATCTCGGGCTCCGAGTTCGTCGAGATGTTCGTCGGCATGGGAGCAAGCAAGGTCAGAGACCTCTTCAGACAGGCTTCCGAAAAGGCTCCCTGCATCGTCTTCATCGACGAGATAGATACAATCGGAAAGAAGAGAGACAGCGGCGCCTACGGCGGCAACGACGAGAGGGAGCAGACTCTCAATCAGCTGTTGACGGAGATGGACGGCTTCGATGCCAACAAGGGTGTCGTCATCCTTGCTGCAACGAACCGCCCCGATTCCCTCGACCCCGCACTCCTCAGACCCGGCAGATTCGACAGACGGATTCCCGTCAATCTTCCCGACCTCCAGGGAAGAGTCGCCATCCTGAAGGTACACGCAAAGGATGTGAAGATGGCCGGGGACATCGACTACGAGCAGATAGCCCGGGCCACAAGCGGTGCAAGCGGCGCGGAGCTTGCAAACATCATCAACGAAGCAGCCCTCCGTGCCGTCAGAAACGGTCGTGATACCGTGACCCAGGAAGACCTCGAGGAGAGCGTCGAAGTCGTCATCGCTGGCTACAAGAGAAAGAACGCGGTACTCAGCGAGAAGGAGAAGAGAATCGTCGCCTTCCACGAAATAGGACACGCACTCGTTGCCGCAAGACAGAACAATTCCGCACCGGTCACGAAGATCACGATAATCCCCCGCACCAGCGGAGCACTCGGCTATACGATGCAGGTGGATGAAGGTGACAAGAACCTCATGAGCAAAGAGGAGATTCTCAACAAGATTGCAACGCTCACCGGAGGACAGGCAGCGGAGGAACTGGTGTTCCACTCCATCACAACCGGTGCCTCGAACGACATCGAGCAGGCAACGAAGCTTGCACGGGGCATGGTCACACGCTACGGCATGTCTCCCCAGTTCGGAATGGTCGCCCTCGAGACCGTGAACAACCAGTACCTCGGCGGAGACACCTCCCTCATGTGCTCCTCGAAGAGCAGCGAGGAAGTCGACAGCGAGGTGGTGAGAATCGTTTCCGACGCCAGAAAGAAGGCAACGGACATTCTGACACAGAACGAGAAAAAGCTCCATGAGCTCAGTGAGTACCTCCTTGAAAAGGAGACCATCACGGGCGAAGAGTTCATGGCTATCCTCAACAGGTGAAAACTGATATCATATACGGAGTCCTCCCTCAGGGGAGGATTGTTTTGACATGAAAAAGAAAAGTCTTGCTTCCTATCTGAAACCCTACCGGAAAGAGGCGGTAACCGCTCCTCTCTTCAAGCTTCTCGAGGCCTTCTTCGACCTCCTCGTTCCCCTCGTCGTCGCAGCGATGATCGACACCCCGTACACAGAGAAGGGAAGAATAACGATGTATTTCGTCATTCTCCTTCTAATGGCGGCATTAGGCTTCTCGTGTTCGATCGTGGCCCAGTATTTTGCCGCAAAGGCATCGGTCGGCTACGCAACGACGCTGAGAAAGGAACTCTTCACGCATATAAACGCTCTCTCCTTCTCGACTCTCGACAGAATCGGGGGAAGCACGCTGATTACGCGTCTCACCGCAGACGTCAACCAGATCCAGACGGGACTGAACATGGGCCTGAGGCTCCTATTAAGGAGTCCCTTCATTGTGTTCGGTGCAGCCATTGCCGCCTTCACGATAAACGTAAAGGCCGCCCTGGTGTTCGTCGTCTCGATTCCGGTACTCCTGGGAGTGACATTCCTCATCATGAAGCTCTCGATTCCACTCTTCTCGAAGAGCCAGAGCGCACTCGATGACGTGACAACGGAGACGAGGGAGAATCTCACCGGCGTCAGAGTCATAAGGGCCTTCAACAGAGAGGAGCGGAGCACAAGAGAGTTCGTGGAGAGCAACAGTGTACTCACGCGCCTCAACCTCTTTGTCGGAAGAATCTCCTCCCTCCTCAATCCGGTGACCTATGTTCTCATAAACATCGCGACGGTCATCCTCATCAGGAACTCGGCGGTGGAAGTGGAACTGGGAGCACTTCAGCAGGGAGAGGTCGTCGCCCTCTACAACTACATGCTCCAGATAATCGTGGAGCTCATAAAGCTTGCGTCCCTCATCATCACGATAAACAAGGCTCTCGCATGCTCCAGGAGAGTCGGCGTCATCATGAACACGGAGGAAGGCATGGTCTACCCCTCCTCCGACCCCGAGGGGAAAGATACAGACACGGCAGTCTCCTTCTCCAATGTGTCCTTCACCTACCCCGGTGCCGCAAAGCCCTCGATAAAAGACATTTCCTTCGAAGCGAAGAAGGGACAGACAATCGGAATAATCGGAGGAACGGGAAGCGGAAAGACGACGATGATAAACCTCATTCCCCGCTATTATGACAGAACGGAAGGAACCGTTTCCGTCGACGGAAACGATGTCGCTCTCTACACGAAGGAGACGATATCGTCGCTGGTATCTGTCGTTCCGCAGAAGGCACAGCTCTTCAGCGGTACGATACGCTCCAACATGCTCTTCGGCAACGAAAATGCAACGGAAGATGAGATAAAAGATGCCCTCGTGAAGGCCCAGGCATGGGAGATTGTGGAGAAGAAGGGAGGACTCGACGCTCCCGTCGAGCAGAACGGACGCAACTTCTCCGGGGGCCAGAAGCAGCGGCTCACCATCGCCCGTGCCCTCGTGAAGGGAGGAGAGATACTCATTCTCGACGACTCGTCCTCCGCTCTCGACTTCAGAACCGACGCAGAGCTCAGGAAGGCGGTGAAGACACTCAGAGACAGGACTGTGTTCATAGTGTCGCAGCGGATATCGAGTGTGCGGAATGCCGATGAAATCCTCGTACTCGACAGGGGGGAGCTTGTCGGAAAGGGAACGCATGAGAAGCTCCTGGAGAACAATGAAATCTATCAGGATATCTACTACTCGCAGTTTCCCGAGGAAAGAAAGGAGGTGGAGGCATGAAGAAAACGAAGTATTCGTCAACAGTAAAATCTCTGATGAAGTATCTCAGACGTCACAGCATCCTTCTCCTGTTGAGTCTTCTTCTCGCATTCTCGAGCGTGATTCTCCAGCTCTGGGTTCCACTCTTCTTCGGAGATGCGATAGACCAGCTCGTCGGAAAGGGAGACGTCAACTACACTTCTCTCGGAGTGTACCTTGTAAAGGTTCTCGTCTGTGTCGGAACAAGTGCGCTCTTCGTCTATGTGATGAATCTCATAAACAACCGTATAACATACTCGGTCGTGAGAGACATCAGAAACGACATGATAAGGCACCTGCAGAAGCTTCCCCTCTCCTACCTCGACGCACATACGTCGGGAGACATCGTAAGCCGGGTCATAACCGACACCGACGTTCTCTCGGACGGGCTTCTCTTAGGCTTCACCCAGCTCTTCAGCGGCATCGTCACGATAATCGCGACAATCTTCCTGATGCTCAGAAAGAACATCTGGATAAGCCTCATCGTCATACTCCTCACGCCCCTGAGCTTCCTCGTCTCATCCTTCATCTCCTCGCGCTCCTTCAATCTCTTCCGCGCGCAGAGTACGGCACGCGGTGACGAGACGGCACTCATCGACGAAATGATCGGCGGCATAAAGGTCGTCAAGGGCTACGGCTACGAGAAGAAGGCAGAGGAGAGATTCACCGCTCTCAACGACACACTTGCCGATGCGAGCCGTAAGGCAATCTTCTACTCCTCCCTCGCAAACCCATCCACGAGATTCGTAAACAACATAATCTATGCCGTCGTCGCCCTCGTCGGCATAATACTCATTCCGAAGGGTGCTCTCACCGTCGGAGGACTCTCCGTAATGCTGAGCTACGCAAACCAGTACATGAAACCCTTCAACGACATAAGCTCCGTCATCACGGAACTCCAGAACTCGTTCGCCTGTGCCTCCCGCGTCTTCGACCTGATTGCCGAAAAGGAGGAAAGCCCCGACGGAAAGGAAGAACTCACAGATGCCGAAGGCGACGTCAGAATCGAGAGAGTTGCGTTCTCATACGACAAATCGAAATCACTCATCGAAAACTTCAACCTTCACGCGGAAAAGGGAACGCGTGTTGCCATCGTCGGCCCCACGGGATGCGGCAAGACCACGCTCATCAACCTTCTCATGCGCTTCTACGATACAGACAGCGGCTCGATAAAGGTTGACGGAAAGGATATAAAGAGTCTGACACGCCACAGTCTCAGAGCAAGCTACGGCATGGTGCTCCAGGAGACCTGGATAAAGAACGGAACGGTAAGGGACAACATCACATTCGGTAAGAGCGATGCCACTGACGAGGAGATAGCCGAGGCCGTGAAGAAGGCGCACTGCGACGACTTCATAGCAGCCCTCCCCGACGGACTCGACACAGTCCTCAACGAGCACAGCCTCTCGGAGGGACAGAAGCAGCTTCTGTGCATTGCCCGCGTAATGCTTACGCATCCTCCGATGCTCATTCTCGACGAAGCCACATCCTCAATCGACACAAGAACGGAACTTCTTGTCCAGAACGCCTTCGATACTCTCATGGAAGGCCGCACGAGCTTCGTAGTCGCCCACCGTCTCTCGACGATAAAGAACGCCTCCGTAATCCTCGTGATGAACAGCGGCAGGATCATCGAGACGGGAACCCACGACTCCCTCATGGAGAAGAAGGGCTTCTACTACACCCTCTACAACAGCCAGTTCGCTCCGGTCTGAAGAGCAAACTGTACGCAATCGAGACCTCCGAAAAGGAGGTCTCATTTCTCGTCGGAAATTTCGGATGAATCGCTGCTGTCATAAATAAGAATAACCTTTTTCATGACGTCGCCTTCAATCATGAATGTACTTTTTTCTTTCGTTCTGCGTTCAAAATAATCCTTGGTTCCTATAACGA